>JBIKZO010000046.1:0-12665 GCA_044354675.1 Ilumatobacteraceae bacterium
AAAACGTCGTAGGCGGCAAAAATTCGTCCTACATTTTCTTTGTTTGCATTCGCCTGAATTGTTGCATCCGACCTGATGCGCAGGTTTTGAAAGCTCAAGGCACATATCGCGACTGCTACCAACCCAATGCGAGGATTCTCAAAAATGGCTGCGGTTCCAATCGCTGTTGCAGCAAGCGCAAACGACATCACGGTAATAGATCGACGTGGATATCTTTCCGACAACCACTCGGCAGTGATTGAGCCGGTAAACGATCCTGCAGCCGAAAACCCGAGGACTGTTACATAACCCGTTGTTTGGAGGTGGTACGAACGATCGACCATCAATGCGATGCTCGCAATACATACGCCAAGCATCAAGCGATGCAGCGAAGTCGCGAGGATTGCAAAGCGAGTCTTTGCCGACGCAAACTGCGAGGCAAGTGAACGGAAGTCGCAGTGTTTGGCGCTTTGGTCCCCGCCACCAAGAGGTATTGAGATGCGGCTAAACAACCATGCTGCACAAAAATGACCGCTACCAGCGATAATGAGTCCAACAATGGGCATGCTTCCCGAAATGCCTGTGCCAATGCCAGCGCCAATTGCTCCAGCAATCACGCTCAGGATAAGGCTTGTTGAGTCAGCGGCTACCAACTCGTGTTTGCGCACAAGTTGTGCAAGTGATGAAGCGCGCGCTGTATACAAAATTCGAGTGAGTGCTACGAGTAGCCCAAAGATTATGTATCCAAACCATCGCGTGCTGGCTGTTGTTGCAAATAGTCCGCACAGTGTGATCATTCCGCGTAATGCGTTTCCACGACAGAGCAATAGTTTGCGGGGCAATCTGTCTGCCAAATGGCCGGCGATTGGGCCTACAAGCAATAGCGGTAGTGCAGAAGCAACAAGCGCTGAGGTAAGTGCAGTGATAGATGGGCCATCGCTAAATTTAAAAAGCAAGAGTTGGGCAAGTGTGAGGGATGCCAATGCATCTGCGCTCTGAGAAACAAATTGACCACCGATTGCGTTTCTAAAGTCGGGGTACTTAAACAGGTCGCGTCGTCGAACATGTACAGCGCTGGTAGACCTGCGAAGTCTGATCACACGTTAATTTTGTCTGTTCTAAAGGCGACCGATACGAGAAATGCGTGAACAACAATTGAACTTTTGATGTCTCAGAGATTTGTCGTTATTCACAAAAACAACCGAGATCTATTCACGTTTTATTAACCGAGATTCAAGACGGGGGACACATGTCGTAAGCAAATGATTAACACAGAATCCCTATTTTTGGATGGTGACAGAGCGCACCGAATTCAATTCTCTTGTATTGAATAGCGCCGATAGATGCCCACCGATCACCAAATCCGAGCCAAAACTGCGTGTCGCAATTGTCGCAGAAAGTTTTTTGCCCCATGTAAATGGTGTGACCAACTCGGTGCTCCGCACAATTGAATACCTCAAAAAGCATGGGCACGAAGTTTCGGTAATCGCACCAGGGCCCGGTGATGATTCGGTAGGGGATGTACCAGTTGTGCGAATGGGTTCGTTCGGTTTTCCGGGCTACGACGAATTGCGAATTGCATTGCCCAAGAAGGCTCTTGAAATTGAGCTAAAAAATATTGCACCAGATGTCATCCATGTTGCTGCACCTGCGGTGTTGGGTGCCTGGGCGCTGAGGGTTGCACGCAAAATCGATGTCCCAACCATCGCTATTTATCAAACCGATATAGCAGGGTTTGCTCGGCAATATCGTTTGGGTGCAACTTCTCCTGCCGTCTGGAAGTACATCGCAGCGATTCACAACAGGGCAGATCTGACCCTCGCGCCGTCGACATCAGCCGTGTGGGACTTGCGAAGAAACGGTGTCGTAAATGTGGTTCGTTGGATGCGCGGAGTAGACAACGTCAAATTTAATCCAGAATATCGCAATGATTTTCTACGCCACAGGTTTGGCGCTCCCGACAAAATCATTGTTGGCTTTGTAGGAAGACTGGCGCGCGAGAAACAGGTTGAACGCTTCGCAGAAGTTGCAGCACTCCCTGGTGTTTCGGTTGTTATCGTCGGCGACGGACCATGTCGCGAAAAGCTTGAAAAGATGATGCCAACCGCGCATTTCACGGGTTTTGCTTCTGGAATTCAGCTTTCGCAGCTGTATGCCTCATTTGATGTGTTCGCGCATACTGGTGTTGACGAGACATTTTGTCAGGCAGTGCAGGAAGCACTTGCATCCGGTGTTCCAGTTGTGGCACCAGCAGCTGGTGGGCCGCTAGATCTTGTCCAGCACGGTCTCAACGGGTTTCTATGGTCACCAAGTCGACGCGACACATTTGTGCAAAGTGTCAATGAATTGGTAACAAATTATTCGGTTAGAGACATGTGCTCACAAAATGCCCGTCCTTCAGTGTTGGATCGCACATGGGATTCGGTCATGACCGAATTGGTTGGCCACTATCGCGCTGTCAGTAGTGGCCTTTCTTTTGCGTATCAGGGAGTTGCTTCGTGAAGTCCCTGATCATCTCGCTTCACGACGTCGCACCGGCATCGGCTGAAGCATCCAGAAGGTGGATGGAACAGTTTGACGAACGAGGACTGTCGGTCTCGATGTTGGTCGTGCCAGGACCATGGAGAGACGGAAACCTGCTCACTGACACTTCGTTCGTTGAGTGGCTCAGCACAACCATGAACAAATCTCACGAAGTCGTGTTGCACGGGTGGAGCCACACAATTGATCACAGAGACCGACCCGGGGTATTGCGCGCTCTCGCTGGACAATTGGTTGCGCGCGGTTGTCAAGAGTTTTGGGGGCTCACAGAGGACGAAGCACATGTGCGACTGCAAAAAGGTTTGAGCACGCTTGCTCAACTTGGATACTCGCCATCAGGGTTTATTGCACCCGGCTGGATGACATCTCCAGCAGCAGTACAAGCGGTGACCGAAATCGGTTTTGATTATTTAACATCTCATTTTCATGTTCGAGATCTCGTTGTGGGCACTCAACACTTTGCGCCAGTTGTCTGCCAGCGACCCGGATCATGGTCGTCGGGGGTAATTGCGCACGCCACCAAGTACCTCGCTGGATTTCTACGATCAGTCAACCTTCCGTTGCGAGTGGCAGTACATCCAGACGACCTTCACGACTCTCGACTTCGAAACACAATTCTTCAAATCGTTGATCAAGCAATCGCCGATGGATATCAATCAGTCACTTATGAACGGTTTGTTTCTAACAGTCGGTATTCGCATGATGTAGCGCCAGTCCATCAACTAGAGAGTTTTGTTTGATGCACATTGTTCAGATTGCCAATTTTGTAACGCCGACCTCTGGCGGTCAACGCTTCGCACTCGAGTCGCTTGCAGCGCAGTATGTAAATCAAGGGAATAAATGCACACTCATTACACCTGGTGCTTCGGCAACATCACGTGGAGATGGCCGACGAAATTATGTGAGTCTGCGGGGAATTCGGGTGCCGTTTAGCGGCGGATATCGTGCAATCCTTCGCAAAAAGGAATTGCAGAGTGCGCTCAAAGATTTACGACCCGACATCGTAGAGCTCTCAGACAAGACAACTCTTTCCTGGGTGCCGCAGTGGTGCCATGAAGCCGGCATCCCATGTGTGCTCTTCTCCCACGAGCGTGCAAGCGATGTTGTCTCAGAGCGTTTTCCGAAATGGTTGTCGGTTGGTCCAGTTTTTAGGCGATGGGCCACCAAGATTGACAAGCACGTAGACGTCATTGTTTGCGCAAGCCAATACTCGGCAGATGAGTACTTGCATGTCAAGGAGAGAGTGCGAATCATTCCGCTTGGAGTTGATCACAGTGTTTTTCGACACTATGAAACAAGAAATAATTTGAGTGAGATTCCGACTGTGCTGTTTGCTGGGCGATTGTCGTACGAGAAACGCCCACACGTTGCGTTACTCGCGGCGCGTGAGTTGAACTTGCGGGGCGTGAAGGCAAAGTTTGTAATCGCTGGAGACGGGCCAATGCGCAAAAAACTAGAGTCCATGGCTCACGGTCTCGACGTCACTTTCCTCGGTCGGGTAAATGATCGGCAGGAACTTGCGATGCTGATGTCCTCTTCAACGGCGGCAATTGCTCCGAGCCCCTTCGAGACGTTTGGACTCACAATTCTCGAAGTTCTTGCTTGTGGAACACCTGTAGTAGTCGCAAACTCCGGTGCAGGAATGGAAATTGTGGATAGCGGTTGTGGTGCAGTTGCTGAACCAACAGGCTTGGCAATGGCTGATGCGATTGAAACCGTCTTGGCACAGCACACTCCGACCATTCGTCGTCATTGCGTCTCGAGGGCATCTCATTACAGCTGGTCGGCTTCTGCTGCTTCGATGGTCTGGCTGTACGAATCGTTGTTAAGTCAACATGATCAGTTGGCTGCATGAGCGAAATACAAATTGTTCCGTTGAAGGGGTACGAGCACGTTGTGCGCAAAATGTTTTGGGAGACGATCACGATTGGCCATCCACTCAAGTTTGATCTCAACTGCGCTCGGCAATACGAAAATCTCGGTCTCTCGTGGTATTTGAAAGAAGGGAGCAATGATTGCGTTGTTGCTCTTGTCGACAATGAGCCCGTGGGTTATTGCTTGGTCTGCACCGACACTGAATCGTTTGAGCGGTCACAGAAGAAGCTTCTCGCTCGGCTATTCATTTGTGGATTATTCGTATTTCTAACTGGTCGAATCAATTCGGAGTCCAGGCGTTTTTATTGGTATCGACTGCGTGACTCGGTCACCATCATGCGCACTCGCAAGCATCTTCCGGCAGATGTTCACATGCATGCACACCTCAACGTCCATTACTCCCATCACGATGGCTCAATTTCGCGTCGCCTTCGAGATCATGCCGATGCTGTTTGCAAAGCGCACGGCGCCAATGCATATTTTGGCGAGATGAATGCAGTTGGTGGAAAGCGCATCATTGGTTTGCAACGCGTTGGCGGCGCAGTGGTTTCCGATTCCACAAATCACACGTTTAGTTGGCTTACTGGGCAAGACATTCACCGTCTCACTCTGATCCGTTTTCTCGAAGAACCAGTTTCTCATTCAGAAAAGCAGGCTGCATAAATGATCTTCCGCACAAAAGATCCAATAAACGTAACGGTGTTTGGTGCAGGCTACGTCGGGCTCGTGTCCGCTGCAGGGTTGGCAGCCATCGGTCACAATGTGATCTGCATTGACGTTGATCAGAGCCGCATTGAGCGGCTCATGCTTGGAGACATCCCGTTTTACGAACCTGGTTTGATTGATCTCGTGACAGAGTGCGTACGAAGCGGGCATCTTCGTTTCACAACATCATCAGAGAGCGCGATTGCTCATGGTGAAGTTTTGATTATTGGTGTTGGGACACCTCCGCAACTGGATGGCTCAGCAGACCTCACGCACGTTGTTGATGTGGCTCGCACAATTGGTCAACATCTCGACCATTTTGCAGTAGTCGTTGTCAAGAGCACAGTTCCAGTGGGAACTTCTGATGTGGTCAAGCAGGCTGTTCTTGAAGGCGGACGCAGCAATCACCATGCGGTCGACTTTGCCGTTGCCTCAAACCCTGAATTTCTCAAAGAGGGCGATGCGGTGAGAGATTTTATGGAACCCGATCGAATTGTCGTTGGTGCTTCTGATGATCGTGCGGTCTCAGTTCTCACAAGAATGTATGCGCCATTGTGTCCAACGCCGCGTGTGTTGATGTTGATGAGTGAGAGGTCGTCAGAGTTATGCAAGTACGCAAGCAACGCAATGCTTGCTACTCGCATTTCCTTTATGAATGAAATTGCCAAACTTTCTGACAGTCTTGGCGCAGATGTGATTGACGTGCAACGTGTCATGGCGGCAGATCCTCGAATCGGTTCCAAGTATCTCAGTGCTGGGGCAGGATTCGGCGGTAGTTGTTTCCCCAAGGATCTTCGGGCCATTGTGGCTATGGGTGCCGACAACGGATTGAAAATGGATCTTGTGCGGTCTGTGATTGATGTAAATGACAAACAGCAACACGTCATGATCGAAAAAGCAAAACAGGTTCTTGGATCGTTGAAAGGTAAGCGTTGCGCCGTGTGGGGTCTGTCATTCAAGCCTGAAACAGACGACATTCGCGATGCGCCATCACTCGCTCTTATACGCACTCTGCTTGCTGAGGGAGCAACCGTTGTTGCCCACGATCCGATGGTCGATTGGCTTCCTATGTTCAGCAGTCTTCCACCAGAACTCTTTGCAATCGTTGAAAATCAGCATGATGCACTTGTTGGAGCAGACATTTTGTTTCTCGTTACTGAATGGAAACAGTTTCGTGATCTAGATGTGTCAATCCTTATTGCAAGCATGAACAATCCCGTGATTGTCGATGGACGCAACCTCTGGCACGATCATGATTTCACGTCAACTTCAGTAAAATACGTGGGTATTGGCCGTCATTCGAGCAACATTTCGAGCGACACGTCTAATGACATGTCTAATGTTATAGACCAACTTGAAAAGCTTGTCGGTTAACCGTTTTCGATTGTTGTTATAACAAACTTTGCATCATCGGCACATACGCGCTGAATGGTGCGACTTCAAGATCAAGGATCTTCCCCTGCTCATCCCAGCGACGGAGGCTCACTGCATCCTCAAAGCCTGCGAGACCTTCAAATCGTCGTGCTTCATCATCGCTCATTGGCCCGCCTTGCAACTCAAGACTTCTTACGGAGCCCTCTGACAACGTGTCAAAATATGCAGGTTCTACTGCACAGAGGTAGCGCTTTGCGTCTACATGCAATGCAATCGGAGCAGTGACACCCGATCCGAAAGACTTCGCAAGATACCTTGTTCCCGTTGCTTCATGTCTGTCGTTAATGTCAATGTTCACATTCCCAGATTTTGATTCAAGCTCGAGTAAATGCCCAATATCGTGCAAGAGGGAAGCAACGATGAGATCATCTGAAGCTCCAGATTGCTGTGCAAGCGCAGCACATTGGATTGCATGGTCCATCTGTGAAAGCTTTTCGTCATATTCATGCGTTCCCCATTTCGCATAAATATTGATGATGTCGTTAATCATGTCGTGGATCATTCTGGTACTGGCTTTCCTTGAAAATCGTTGATAAGTGAAACTCGTACTGTTGAACCATTAGCTTTTGATTCTGCAAACTCCTGTATTTTCTGTTGGTAGTACTTTTCTCGCAAGTCGCCTTCGCTGAGTGCGTTGTAGGTGGGGTAGATCGCGCGACGATCGCTTGGAGACTGGTTGCTCCCACTTCTATGTGGCGTCCGTGAATGAAACCATAAGGTTTGCCCTGCGCGTAGCTCTACATGGAACCAATCCATTCCAGCTACCACGGCAGCATCGATACACCCTTGATCATCCATCGGGAGAATTGCTTGGTGCGCACCAGACACCACTTCCAAGCAGCCGTTTTCAATAGTTGAGTCATCAATGGCCACCATGCATGAAAGGTGAATGTCAATGAATCGGTAGGCCGGCGCATCTTGATGTGGTGCGTAGCCAGCACCACCAGCCAATTTGTAATTAATTTTTTCTTTATAGAGCACTGCACGGTCACCAAGTAGTGCAGATGCGGTGTCAACCATGATGCCTTCGGTCAAGAGCTCTCGAAAACCGAGGTGAAATGGTGTGAAATACTCCGTCCGACAGAGTTTTGGGCCATGGTCGGTCATTTCTCGATAATGCATCCAGTCACCAGTGTCGGACCAACTCTGAACTTCGTCCGTCCAACTTTGAAGCTGCTCGGTCCGATTCACCAGCGTGTCAGTTATCAGCCATCCAGTCTCGACGAAGTGGTTTACTTGCGACCTCGTAAGTGGAGCATCAATGTCGAGTGGCACAGATAGCAAGGTATCTCACCAAATCACAAGAAGACGAGCAAATATTACGTCTGGACCAATATTTAATCGAAGTTCAGACATTGTAAACGTTCAGTTCATAGAAAATCGCCACTCAATATTGGATCAATTTAGGATAAACATTGGATCGTTTTCGGCAAGGCCAGAGCCAGGTTTCGCTTAGGGTAATTACAATGAAAATTTCAAGACTTATAGACCTGGTTCGTGCACTGCTTGACTGGTCGTGGAGACTTGTCTGGGCTTTTAAGGCAACTGCGGCCATGGTCGTCGTAATGTTGCTCGGGTTCATTGGCGTCAGTGTGCTGATTGGCATGCCTCCATTCGGTTTCGTTGTCATTATTGGCTTCGTCGCAGCACCCACCGTGTGGCATATCGTGCGGGCGCAACGAGCAAGTGAATCCGCGGCTTCCAAACTCACCAATATGCGCTTACTCACGGTTATTTTCGCATCAACCCTTGGCACCATGGTTGTAATTCAGGCAATTCCATATGGTCGTACTCATTCAAACCCGCCGATTACTGGCGAACCAGAGTGGGCCACACCCCGCACTCGCGAACTGATGGTGCGTGCATGTTTTGGTTGTCATTCCAATGAAGTGGAATATCCCGCGTACGCAAGTGTCGCGCCAATTTCATGGGTTGTGCAATCACATGTCTCGGAAGGTCGAGAAAAGGTGAACTACTCCGAATTCAATAGTCGTCAGCGTGGTGCCGATGAAACGGTTGAAGTAATTGAAGAGGGCTCAATGCCGCCAGGTTATTACACTCAATTTGGCAGACACCCTGAGGCAAAACTCACGACGGCCGAAGTAGCCGAATTGATTGCAGGTCTCAAGGCAACACCGGGACTCTCAGAAAGGTAATTATGGCCACAGTCAATCTCACACTCGACACTTTTGAAGAAGCGGTAATGAGTGAAGGAATCACGTTCGTCGACTTTTGGGCAGAGTGGTGTGGCCCATGCAAGATGTTTGGTCCAATTTTTGAAAAGGCATCCGATGCTCACCCAGACATTCGATTTGCAAAGGTTGATACCGAGGCCGAGCAGCAGTTGGGTGGATCACTTGGTATTCAGTCCATCCCCACAATCATGGCTTTTCGCGATGGGGTGTTACTTTTTTCTCAACCAGGCGCTCTACCAGCAGCATCGTTGGAGCAATTAATCACGTCCATTCGTGAAGTCGACATGGTCGAAGTGCACAAGCAGATTGCCGAACAGGAAACTACTTAAGCGCAAAAAACTTGTGCAGTAGCGGCACGAAGTGCTCAAGTGGCTCTGACTTGTAGTCAACGTCAAACGACACCTGATCGTATTTTGCACAAAACTCTTCAGTAAGCGCGTAATGCTCGTGGTCTCGGTATTCGTCTCGAGCGTTCTTGTTGAGGCCAATGTGATTCCAAAAGTAGTAGCCCTGGAAGATCCCATGGTGCGCAACCATCCAATAGTTGGCCTCTGAAACAAAGGGTTTCAGCACTGCTGCAGCGATGGCTTCGTGATTATCGGGGGCCAAACTATCGCCAATGTCGTGCACCAACGCACACACCACGTATTCCTCGTCGCGACCATCTCGCTCTGCTCGGGTAGCGGTTTGCAGGCTGTGTTCGAGCCGATCAACTGGATATCCCAAAAACTCGCCTCGCAACTTTTCGAGTTGTTCAATTACTTGGCTGGCAACACGGCCTTGCACAACTTTGTATTGCTCGGTGAGGTCGTCCCAATCTTCTTTTGTCGAATCGGCAAACGAACGAAACGTAGCTCGGCGTGGTTCAAGGTTTGCAGTCAAGGCCTACCTCTTGATCGCGTGAACGATTGATATGGAGTGCGTAGTGGTGCCTGCATGTCGATGGGTTGCAAGCTCTCGATATTCAGGTGAGTTCCACCACATCATGCATGCTGCTTCGGATTCAAACTGAATGATGACTCTTCGGCCTGCTTCGGGTGCACCTTCGAGCACCGTCACATTGTCGTCGTACGTGACGAACGTGCCGTTATGAGCCTTGAGAATAGGGAAGAAGCCCTTTTCGTACACGCGGTACTTATCGGCATCGTTAATGGTGAAGTGGGCGATGAAGTGCACGGGTGATTCGCTCATGATTCTTGAATCGTACCCCACTACTTTGTTTTTGGGGATTTTGAAGCGGGCTTCAAGAGTTTCTATTCGGGTGTCTATTCGTGAGAAGCGCGAATCCAGGCGAACTGCCATATCGCGCAAGTTGCCTAGGGTTGCTGGTTCGTTCCATCTAACAGGTGAGTGATCCAGGAAGTGGATCGTTACACACTCGTCGCTCTGGCTGTCAAGTACCTTGCTATTCGGCGTGATCTGCAGCCCACGTTGACAACACGATCCAAATAGAGCAGGCTCCGCACACAGTCCAGGCCAGGGCGCGAATCAGGTTTACTGTCATCAATTGATCATGTACTGATTTGTCGAAACCAGCCACAAGTTTCCCATGTGCTGGAGCAGACCAAAAACCACTAATCACGAGCACGATGGCCATGGCTGCACCGTTGATTACTGCGGGAACTCGCAGTGTCTTGCGCCCACCAAGAAATGCCAGCGCAACAATTCCAATCAATGAGAAGCCCTCAGTTAGCCACGGCACAAAAAGCAATCTGCCAATTCGTTCAACGTGTGCAGTCTGAAAGCTCGCGTATGTTGACTCTCCGACGTAAGCAAACAATGGGTAGTGGACATAGTGGATTGTCCAGATCAGTCCCACCATAAACATTGACGCTGCAGCATGAACAACAATCAGCGGGCGTAAATTGCGTTGCAAAGCTTCCATAGCAATAGGTTAATTCACTATTTGTGTCGTGCAATGCTGTCAAGAATGTGGGCAACGCGGATTGAATCTGCACTTGGCACAATCCAACCTTCTTCGCCACGTATTACGTTGCTGACGTTCTCCACCATCTCCACAAATGCATTGGTGACAGCAAATTCTTCAACAACGTCATTGATTCGAAGAGAAGATGCTTCATTCCATGTTGTGAACGATTCGCCCACATCGGTTTGCATCTTTCCTTGTGACCCCCGAACAATGAATTGTTGTTGGCTGGGCAATGCAAATGAACTCACTGCGTGCGCTGTGATCGAATTGTTGATACGCACTGAAACATCAGTAGTTAAATCGATACCCGTTGGTCCAATCGTGCGTGCGAGATTGTCAATTTCCATATCTGCTGCACCTTTAGTGAGTGCCACCCATGCGTGTGCTTGATAACACCCGACATCAAGTAAGGCCCCGCCACCCATGAGTGGGTTTAGTCGATAGTTGTCGGTCATCTCTGACGTAAAGGTGAAGGCGGTTTCGATGTGCTCGATATTCCCGATTGCCCCACTGGTGGCGACTTCGACCATGCGAGTAAAACGTGGATGCCATCTGCCCCAAACCGCTTCAACGAGAAGTTGTCCATTACGGGAAGCGCACGCAAACATGCTTTCTGTCTCGGACGCGTTTAATCCAAGTGGCTTTTCGCACAGCACATGCTTGCCGGCCTCAAGTGATTTCGTCACCCATTCAAGATGTTGGCTATTCGACAAACTGATGTACACGGCATCAACGCGTTCGTCAGCCAAAAGATCGTCATAGGTTGCATGCACTCGTTCTGGCTCAAGAGTTGCAGATCGTTTCTCGTCTCGACTGGCAACGGCATACAAATTTGCTCCACGCGATGCGTGCACTGCTGGGGCGAGTCCTCGACTGGCAACAAAACCAGCGCCCAAAAAGCCCCAGTTCACCACCACTTGTTATGACCGCCGAAGTACGGGCGCAATGGGAATGGCGTTTTGGAGGGCCGATTGTTCGGCTGCTTGCATAATTGCCACGACATTGCGTGATTGTAATGCATCAACTTCCATTGGAATTCCGTTGTTGATGTAGTCAACGATTGAGCGATGAAATTCATGCGGCGCAAGCGGCTGCAACGGCGCAATTCGCGAGGTTCCATCGATGTGATGCACGGTGAGTATCGCGGGCAAGTCGGCTACAGCAGGTTCGCCAGCAGGATCCCAATCTCCAATGATTGCTCCCTGCGTGCCGAGCACATAAAACTTTGGTTTGCGAGCAGCCGCAAGATCGGAATGAACAAAAGTTGCTTGCTTGCCGGTCGCGAATGTGACCGTGACATGTGCGTGATCGGCATTCGTTGCGTGTGTCCAGACACGTTTGTGGTTTTGTCCACTGACATGAGCCACATCATCCGGAATGATGTTCAGAATCTGATCGAGGAAATGACTGCCCCAGTCAAAAATTGCACCACCGGATGTTTCGGCGTTTGAATGCCAATAATCGCATGGTCGTGAATATCCGCCAACAAAACTGTCGTATTGATACACGTCGCCGATTTCGCCCGAGCGAATGATCTCGCGCATTGTCACGAAGTCATCGTCAAACCGGCGGTTCTGATACACGACAAGCATGAGTTTTTTGCTGGCGGCGAGCGCAATCAACTCGTCACATTGATCAGCAGTAAGCGCCATTGGTTTCTCGAGCACAACATGAATGCCGCGGGATAGTGATTCTTTTGCCCACAGAAAATGGCTATTCGGCGGAGTTGAAATGACGACAAGATCAAGAAGACCAGAGTTCAGCATCTCGGTTGCATCGCTAAATGTGGATGCGTTTGGTGCAAGTTCAAGAGCTGCAGCGACTCGCTCTGGGTTTGTGTCGCACACAGCCATGAGTTCAAGACCAGCCGTATTTTGGGTCGCAATATTGTGCTCGTGCCCAATTGCCCCATACGCAAGAAGTCCAACGCGTATGGAGTTGTTATTCATCACTAAATAGGTTATCTCTCACCTTTAGTGAAGGGGTTGTGACGGGAGGCGCTTTTG
>JBIKZO010000047.1:0-12649 GCA_044354675.1 Ilumatobacteraceae bacterium
GGCAGTCATTGAAAACGATGCAACAGCCGAAATCACCATTGACTTACATCGCTTCACTGTCGAGATTCCAAGTGCCGGTATCACCGAGACGTTTGACATGGACACCGAGACACAACAACGTTTCATTAACGGTCTTGATGACATCAGCATCACGTTGGCCGATGCCGATGCGATATCCAAGTTTGAGGCTTCTCGCCCAGCTTGGCTCGCCGCTCGCTAACCCTTGCCGCATCTAAACAGTAAGTTCATCCAGGTTTACTGAGACACAACTATTCCTAGGTGTCTGATTGCGGCTCGCATGAGCCTCAAATCTATTGTCATCAGTTGAGCATCCAAATCTCGCGCGAGCAACACATAAACCGAGTCGTATGCCGAAAAGTTGTGTCGAAGTTTCCAGATCCCTTCAATAAATGATCTATGTGCGGCGCGATTAAGTTTCCATCTCCCGAGGTCTGCGATCGCCGAGTTTGCAATGTCTTCATCGAGCACACCACGCGAGACTTGACCCCGAATCACGTCCAACACCTCAACATAAAAAAGTTCTGGAATCCAAAGTTCTGAGTCACCGTCTAACCGACGGGCCAATAATTTCCCTCGATCGGTACGAGTAAGAATTTCTACGCCAGCAGATGCATCAATTACGAACGCGGCCATGCGCTGCGAGTTCTACGTAAACCGCGCAGTGTTTTCACAGTGTCGATTTCACAAATTTGCAGAATGCCATGAACTGGCGGTTTGTCGTACCACTCGTGAAAGTCATGTCCAGTCCCATGCAGAGTCGGACTAATCACTTCAATTTGATCCATGGCCCCAGCGCCATTGTCCCTATTCTCCATGTGCCTGATAGTAGATGAACCTCGTTGGTTGACTTTGCTCATTAATTTGATTCTCCATTTCTGTGGGTGTGCACAGATGTGTACGGCACATAGCCGCAGAGTGAAGCTCAATTATCGAGAAAACTAAACAAATCACGCAGGCGCACGTCGTTTGAAAACACTTCAATCGGTGGCTGAATGTCAAGGCGCAGACCGCGCTGAATAATGCGGCATGTGGTGTGTTGGTTGTATTCGGCCATCGTCACTGCCCAACCGTCTTTGCCAGCGCGCGCGGTGCGCCCCGAGCGGTGCAAATATGTTTTGACATCGAGTGGCGGTGCGTAATGAATGACGACCGCAACGTCGTCGATGTCGATACCGCGTGCAGCGACATCAGTGGCAACCAAGATCTTGAGTTTGTTATCGGCAAATTTGCCCAACGCTTTTTCGCGCGCATTTTGCGGCATGTCGCCGTGCAGCGCTGATGCATCTGCGCCAAGTTTTTGCAGAGCCTCGGCAACTTTGTCGCAACTGCGTTTGGTGTCGCAAAACACCACGGTCTGTCCGGCTGCAGCAGCGATGTTGGCAATCACGCGGTCTTTGTCCATGTGATGCACCGCCAAAAACAAATGGCGCATCGTGCCAACTGTGTCGGTTGGCGAATCAATCGAAACCTCGACAGGGTTTTTCATGTATCGCTTGACGAGGTTTGCAACTTGCCCGTCGAGCGTTGCCGAAAACAACATTGTTTGGTGCACTGCCGTCACATGGCGCATGATCCACTCGACCTGGGGCATAAACCCTTCGTCAGCCATGCGGTCTGCTTCGTCGATTGCCACAACCTGAATCGCGCTCAAGTCGCACTCTGATGACTTCATCAAGTCGATCAGTCGCAACGGTGTGGCAACGATGATCTCGACACCTTTCTCGATCTCGACGACTTGCTTTTGCCTGTCGGCGCCGCCATACACAGCGAGCACTCGCACTCCACAATGCTTGCCAATCGGCCCCAACACTTCCGACACCTGCAGTGCGAGCTCGCGAGTCGGCACGATCACCAACCCGTGTGGCTTGCCCGGCGTGGCAGGCGAATCAATGCGCGACATCATCGGCACACCGAATGCGAGCGTCTTGCCCGAGCCCGTGCGAGCCCTGCCCATCACGTCTTCACCAGCGAGTGCAACCGGTATGGCTTCAGTCTGAATAGCAAATGGAGCCGAGAATCCGGCGGCCGCAAGGCCGGCATCGATGCGCTCAGGCACACCGATTTCGGCAAATCCTGTTGGCGTTTTCACTTCGGGGGTCGTCATCTCTTCAGTCACGCTACCAACCACAGATCTCGAGTGGCGGGACATCGCTCGACTGACCGCCGAGATCGCTCGGAGGAAATTCTGGAAATAGTAGACGCAGCCCTCAAAAATCTGTATGGTCAAACTTTCGTATTTAAACCCCAAGGAGGTGCTCATGTCCACAGATAACGCTTCGTCGTCTATCTCAATTTTCTCATCACTCGAGAATCGCCATACCTGCGACGAGAGCGCCTTCACTGGGCGTAAAGGTATTCGTTACGACTGGCAGCAAATACTTGTGCCATCAGACGCAATTTTTGAAGCAAGTCTTGAAACACTGTTGAGTGCGTTTGATGCTCAGCACATCGATGCGGGCGATCAGTATTCGCCGTCAGCGTCGAAGTGAACGCACCAGTTTCTGCAACGCACAAACTTCCCCGTCGCACCTTGGTGCTGGGCTGTGGTTCTGTTGCGCAGTGCGCGTTGCCATTAATGGTTCGCGATCTCAAGTTTGATCCGACCTCCATACATATAGTCGACTTTCGCGACAATCGTTCGCGAGTTGCCGATCTGCTGAAGGCTGGAGTTACCTACGAGCAGGATCGCGTCACTCGCGAAAACCTCGACGCGTTTCTTTCAGCACGCGTAGGTGACGGCGACTTGTTGCTCGACTTGGCTTGGAATATCGATGGACCAACGATTTTGGAGTGGTGCCGCGATCACAATGTGCGGTACCTCAATACTTCAGTCGAGTTATGGGATCCATACGACGACATGGCATCTACTCACCCACTTGATCGCACGTTGTATGTACGCCATCAAGCGATTCGCAAAATGATTGAGCGTTGGGGCACCAACAACGGTGCATCTGCAGTCGTTGAGCATGGTGCAAACCCAGGCATGGTCAGTCACTTGGTCAAGCAAGCACTCACCGACATCACAACGCAATTGCTCACAGATGGCAAAGCGGGCTCGCGCGCGAGTTCATTGCAGACAGCACTTGAGGCTCAGCAGTTCAATGTGCTTGCACAACTCACTGGCACCAAGGTCATTCACATTGCCGAGCGCGACACGCAAGTGTCAAGCAAGCCAAAGCTCACTAACGAGTTTTGCAACACGTGGTCAGTCGAAGGTTTTTACGAAGAAGGCGTTGCACCTGCCGAGCTCGGTTGGGGCACTCACGAAAAGTGGATGCCAGCAAATGCTCATGCACACACCGACGACGGCCCTCGCAACCAAATCTGTCTTGCACAACCTGGCATGGAGTCGTGGGTGCGCAGTTGGGTTCCATCTGGCGACACGCTTGGCATGATCATTCGCCACGGCGAGTCATACACAATGACGCATCATCTCACTGTCAAAAATACTGACGGCACCGATGCGTATCGCCCAACAGTGCACTACGCATACCATCCGTCCGATGCCGCGATCAACAGCGTGCTCGAGTTGCGCATGCGCAATTGGCAGATGCAACGAAAAGAGCGCATCTTCAATGACGAGATCATTGATGGTCGCGACGAACTCGGCGTGTTACTGATGGGCCACGACTACAAGTCGTGGTGGACAGGATCAACGTTGTCGATTCACGAAGCGCGTGCGATCATTCCAAATCAGAGCGCAACAACCGTTCAGGTTGCTGGCTCTGTTGTTGGTGCCATCACGTGGTTGCTCGATTGCCCTTCTGAAGGTGTGCGAGTACCCGACGAGTTGCCGTGGAAGAAAGTCCTCGACGCAACACGCCCATATATAGGACCGATCCATTCGGCACCTTCCGACTGGACACCGCTCAAGAATCGCAACGATCTCTTCCCTGGTTATGGCAACGACACAAGCCTGCTCGATCATTCAGATCCGTGGCAGTTTGCCAATTTCTTGGCCCCAACGCCGTACTAATGATGCGGCTGATCACGCTTGCATTGCCCCGATATGCTTGAAAGTGTTATGACGTCAACAGCAAGCAGCCTCCTACTTACATAACGGCGACAGCCTCATAACCGCTGCCGCCGAACCCTCTGAACCTTAAAAAGGTCAGGGGGTTTTTTCATTATCACGAAAGACAAAACCATGGCACCAAAGCCCACACAACCCAAGAAGATGCAGTTCGAGAAGTACTCACCGTTTATTCCGGTCGTGCTCACCGACCGCACGTGGCCAAACAACGTCACCACCAAGGCGCCCTTGTGGTGTTCAGTCGACTTGCGAGACGGCAATCAGGCCCTCATTGATCCGATGGACCCAGAGCGCAAACTGCGCATGTTTAAGACACTCGTCAAGATGGGCTTCAAAGAAATTGAAGTTGGTTTTCCGTCGGCAAGTCAACCCGACTACGACTTTGTTCGCCACATTATTGAACAAGACCTCATTCCCGAAGATGTCACGATTCAGGTTCTTGTGCAATGCCGTGTCGACTTGATCAAGCGCACATACGAGTGCTTGCAAGGTGCTCCACGTGCCATCGTGCACTTTTACAACTCCACCAATCCGTTGCAACGTCGTGTGGTGTTTGGTCTCGAGAAGGCTGGTGTCATCGACATCGCAGTCAAGGCTGCACAGTTGTGCAAAGAACTTGAGCCAACGCTCAAGGGCACCGATGTGCGTTATGAGTATTCACCAGAGAGCTTTACGCTCACCGAGCCAGAATTTGCAATCGAGATCTGTGAAGCAGTGATGGACGTCATCAAACCAACAACAACGACTCCATTGATCTTGAACTTGCCAGCAACAGTCGAGTGCTACACCCCAAATGTGTACGGCGATGTGATCGAGTGGTTTATTCGTACGATCAAAAACCGCAACACGGTGTGTGTCTCGTTGCACCCACACAACGACCGTGGTTGTGCAGTTGCTGCAGCCGAGTTTGGTGTGCTTGCAGGTGCCGACCGTGTTGAAGGCACACTGTTTGGCAATGGTGAGCGCACGGGCAACGTCGACATCGTCAACTTGGCAATGAACTTGTTTATGAATGGTGTCGACCCAGAGCTCGACATCACCGACATTGACGCATTGCGTCGCGATGCCGAATACTGCAATCGCCTTCCAGTTGCCGAGCGTCACCCATATGTGGGCGACCTCGTCTACACAGCGTTTTCGGGCAGCCATCAAGATGCGATCAAAAAAGGTCTTGAGGCATTGCCAGATAATTACGACCAGTGGGGTGTTCCCTACTTGCCTATCGACCCAAAGCATGTTGGTCGTTCATACGAAGCAGTCATTCGTGTCAATAGCCAGTCGGGCAAGGGTGGCGTTGCATACATCATGAAGACCGAGCACGGGTTTGACTTGCCGCGCCGTTTGCAAATCGAGTTCTCACAAAACATTCAGCACCTCACCGAAGATTCGGGTAGCGAGATTTCGCCGGTCATGATGTGGGATGCATTTAAGAGTGAATATCTTGCAGATGTTCCGCGTTACAACTTGGTGAGTCACGAACTCAAAAGCGAGTCAGTGACTGGCAATACCGAAATCACCGCACAGATCGATATCAATGGCAAGCGCCAAACATTTACAGGCAAGGGCAACGGCCCTATCGATGCATTTGTACACGCCATCCGAGCCGAGTTCAAGGGCAACCTCGACGTCAAGGACTACACCGAGCACGCACTCGGTCAGGGTTCACAAGCAACTGCTGTTGCATATGTGGAGACGGGTGATGAATCGGGCCACACACGCTGGGGTGTTGGTATCGATCCAAACACCATCACCGCATCATTGCGCGCAGTGCTCAATGCATTCGAGCGCCACACATCTAAGCACAGCGCCTAAAGCCTCAACTAGTCTGATCACATGCAGATAATTGTTGACTTCGACATGTGCGCTGCCACAGGTGGTTGTGTCAATCAGGCGCCAGAAGTGTTTGAGATTCGCGATGACGGTTTCCTTTATGTATTACAAGAAAACCCAAACGAATCATTGCGCGCAAAAGTAAAACTTGCCGAAGAGTTGTGCCCTACCGGCGCCATCACCATCAACGACTAACACGCACAAGCACTCGTGGGCTTCACTTCCAAACTCAAATCTGCATGGGCCACAAATAATTCGGCATTGTGCGTGGGGCTCGACCCCGACGTCAGCAAACTTCCAACACATCTCAAAGCCGATCCACTTGGCATACAAAAGTTTTGCATTGACATCATCGATGCCACCGCCGACACGGTGTGTGCATTTAAGCCACAGATTGCCTACTTTGCTGCTGTCGGCGCCGAGGCCCAATTGCACGCAGTGTGCGACCACATTCGCACGCAGCACCCACACATCGTGCTCATCCTCGATGCCAAGCGTGGCGATATTGGCGACACAGCAACGCTTTATGCGCGTGAGGCTTTCGAGCGATATCAAGCCGATGCCGTCACGGTCAATCCATATTTGGGCACCGACTCACTTGAGCCATTTTTGCGCACGTCTGGCAAGGGCACCATCGTGTTGTGTCGCACATCAAACCCGGGCAGTGCCGAGTTTCAATCGCAACTCATTGATAACGAACCGTTATACAAAGTGATTGCGCGCACCGCAGCAACCAAGTGGAACACGATTGGCGATTGTGCTCTTGTAGTTGGTGCAACATACCCAACCGAGTTGGCAGAGGTGCGCGCCATTGTTGGCGACATGCCTTTGTTAGTTCCTGGCATTGGCGCCCAGGGCGGCGACATCCAATCAGCAGTTACCGCTGGCCGCACCGCCAACGGCACAGGTCTCATCATTAATTCTTCGCGCGCAGTGCTCTATGCAAGTAACGGCACCGACTTTGCACAAGCAGCACGCAGTGTGGCACTCACCACACGAGATGCCATTCGCAAATTCTCCAACTAAAGTTCTTCCCATGCCTCACCCGTTTTTGTCCGAAGAGTGGATCACTGAAGCACGAATTATTCGCGCAAAATACGAAGGTCAAGTTCCTAAAATCCCCATCACCATTCGCATGAACCAGATCATCACCAAGGTTCCGTTTGGCAATGGCGACATCCAGAGCCACATCGACACATCAACGGGTGTTTTAGTGATGGATCTCGGCCACATCGAAAAACCCGATCTCACTGTGACCACCGATTACGAAACTGCGCACAAGGTGTTTTTTGATCAAGATCCTCAGGCTGGCATGCAAGCATTCATGTCGGGTCGCATCAAGGTTGAAGGTGATGTTTCCAAAATGTTGATGATGCCATCTGTCATGCCGGCAAGTGATTTGGCTGATCAAGTTGCTTCCGAAATTCGCGGCATTACGTTGCTGCAATAAATTTAGAGGGTATTTGCACTGCGATCTACTGATCGAACCAAACTTGCAGTAACTATTGCGAGTGCTGCGCACACAACCCCCACAAGCAAGCCATAGGAATAACTCGTAACTTTTCCAGAACTCTCAGTGATGTCGTGCACGCTGATCATCAGTGCTCCGCCCATTACAGCACCCATCTGCGACATCAGTTGTTGCATTGCACTTGCCACACCCATGTCGCTCGACTTGACCGATGCCGCGAGTAGCGCTGTCAGGCTCGGTGCAGCAATTCCCATTCCGAAACCAGTTAAAGCAAGGCTCAACACAATTACCCAGTCTTGTGTTCCTACGCCAATTCCATACATCACAATCATGGCCATCAATATTGCTCCTGCTCCCGCCATGCCTGTGTTGCGCTCGCCTGTTCTGCCCACGATGTATCCGGCCATCGGTGCGATCAACGAAAAAGTGAGCGGTCGTGCAATCACCAGCCAACCAATGTGTGAAGGCTTATATCCAAGACCGTTTTCAAGTAACTGTGGAAGAAGCAGAAAACTTCCCATGTACGCCATGTTCATGAGGCCCTGTGTTGCGACAGGAAACGCAACGTTGCGAGTACGCAGCCACTTCACTGGAATCAATGGGTCTGTTGCTGTTTTCTCAATTCGATAAAAGATCAATAATGCAGCGACGCCAGCAATACCACTTGCCAATGTGGCTGCACTTGTCCAACCCCACGAGTTGCCGCGGTTGATCGTGAGCAAGATCAGCACCGATCCGGCTCCGAGGGTTGCAGATCCCTTGACATCAAATCGCACGTTCTCTTGACGATCAGTATCGGGCAGCAATCGATACGACACCAGTGCGCCGATCACACACAACGGTGCTTGCACCAAAAAGATTACGCGCCAACCAAAAATCTCTACGAGCGGCGTACCTGCAACAACACCGAGCACAGGTGCACCAGCGGTTACAAAACTCCAATACCCAAGTGGTCGTACTCGTTCGTCGGCACGAAACATGCGGTTGATGTATGCCATTGCCGCAGGCCCTGTTGCAGCACCCGCTGCAGCCGACAATGTGCGAAACACAATCAGCGAAAATGCGTTCCATGCAAAACCACTAATGAGCGAGAAAACTCCAGCAAAAAATAGTCCACCGACAAACATGCGCTTGTGACCCCACAGGTCACCCGATTTTCCAAACGCAGGCCCCACCACACCAAATGCCAAGAGCGGTGCGGTAATTGTCCAGCTCAATACGGTCACAGTGCTGCCAAGACCGTCGGCCACGGTCTTGAGCGATACCACTAGCAGGGTGATCGTAAAACTCACGGTAAATACCGATGCCAACAACACGCCGAGAGTGGCTTTGCGATGCGTTAAACCAACGGTCTTTGCAACTTTGCCTGTAAGCAAGCGCGACCAAGGGATGATTGAAATTTCGTCAACACCACCAGAGTCAATGATTCCGACTTCGTCATCGAGCGACTTTGCGAGGTGCTCGTTCTTTTTCACTCTTCTACAATAATGCTGCTACGGCATCAATGTTGTTGTCTTAAGGAAAGACAAGATCGATTGTTGCACCGCGTGGCACCTGATCACCATTAGCAATCGCTTTGTCACCCATAAATGCCTTGCGCAATTTGTAATTTGGTTTACCTGTGACTTTTCCCACAACGAATCCTGCTTCAAGAAGTCGTGGTTCTACTGTTGCAAAACTATTGCCAATGATTCGCGGCATCTCAACCAAATCTGGTCCGAGCGAAATCGCATAGGCAACTTGTGCATCACGAGCGATCTGAGTTCCTGGCACAACTGACTGCGCACCAATCAATCCCTCGGCCGCAGCATTGCTTTTTGCGGCTGGTGTCTCAACTAGCACCAATCGCAATTCATTCATCACTGTCTGCGCTTGTTCGAGAGTCATTCCTATGAGTGATGGCATCTCGCGTGGAGCGGGGCCCGTCGATATCAATACATCAATGGCTGTGCCGCGCAACACTTTGTCTCCGGGTATCAAACTCGGCTGCTCTGGTACCAACCATGAAATAACAGAGCCAGCAGCAACGTCTTCACTTGACGAATCTTTTTGAGCAGGCACAAGCTCGAGCGCCGTCAAAGTATCGACAGCTTCTTGCAGAGTCTTACCAACCAAATCTGGCAATGCTGCTAGCGATGGTCCTTGCGAGATGACGAGAGTCAATGTTTTGCCCTCTTCCAATGACTCACCAGATGCCGGCTCGGTGCGAATCACATTGCCAGCAGGCACTTCGTCGCTGCGCTCTGCTGTCACAACAATGGTCCACTTAAATGGAACCACTAAGTTGCGCACTTCACCTTCATTCATTTCGGCAATGACAGGCACCTCGTGCGAACGCTTCGCGAATATTCGATACGAGATACCGCCGGCCATCAACAAGGCCACCACTGCACCAATTGCAACTATCCGCTTGTGCCGCTTGATCTCGGCCGGATTCGCGATATAAATCGGCTCGTCCGAATCATCAATGACCATCTTCTGCTCCGCTGCAGAAGCTGGCACCACGGGTCGCGCAATCTCTCCCGTTCGATCAATAATCTTTTCCTCTATCACGGCCTCGAAACTCTTCGACTCAAGCGGCTCTATCGGCTGAGGCATCGGCATTTTGTCGGCAATCGCAGCAAACGCGCGACCAAAGTCCAGTGCGCTAAAACGTTCGCTTGCTTCAGGCCTTCCAGCACGCTCAAGCGGTGCAGCAATCGGGCCCAAGTCGGCCGACACAGGCAACAATTTGTCAATGCGCGCAGCAAGTGTGATTGCGGCGGTGTCGCCCACAAACGGCAACGTTCCTGTAATCATTTCGAGCAATGTGAGTGCAAGCGAATACACATCGCTTTGCTCTGTTGGTTGTTGTCCAGTTGCGATCTCAGGTGCTGCATAACTGGCTTGCTCAATACTCATTTGCTCAGAGTGCACCAAGCGCTTCAAACCCAAACCCGCGAGCCTTACTCGCGAGTCATCACCTAAAAATATATTTGCGGGTCGCACGTCGCCATGCACCCAACCTTTGCCATGCAAAAAATGCAACGCTCTACATACATCGAGCCCTACGGCAAGTGCTTGAGATGGTGTAAGTCTGCGGCCACGATCCAAAATCTCGCGCAACGTACCGCCCGAATAATGCTCGAGCACCGTAAAGGCATACGACGTCCCCTCAATCTCTTGCGTGCCCCAGTCTTCTATCGAGGCAAGTGAAGGATGAGACATGCTCGCAAGCATTTGTGTCTGCCGCTTAAACAATTCAACCGCATCGGCAACAAGCACTACACCACTATCTAGGTCAATAAGAGATTGCGCGGTCGACACACGAATGACTACACGTTTGCGGCTTCGCACATCTGTTGCGTCATATACCGACGACTCGCCAGACCCCCCACTTCGAGAATCTCCGATGCGGTATCGGCTGGCAAATAATGCGCCAACCAAAGAATTCTGTTTACTCATGAGCCATTAAACATAGTCCAGCAAAGCCCTTTTTGGCGAGTGTCATGTGACTATTGCCCAAAAACTCTTGAACTGTCTGCGAAATCGGCGAGAATAGAGCAGTGAAAAAAATTGACTACAAATTGCTCATCATCAGTGTTGGTATTTCTGCTGGACTCGTGTTATTCGTTATCGGCATGAGCACAGGGCTCTCTGGACGCGATGCAACAAATCTTCCTGAAGCAATCGAACAAATCTCTCCAGGTCAAGGTGATCAAGTTCTCCAACAAACACAAATCATTGTCGACTTCATTGAGGGATATACCGCAACATTGACAATCGATGGCATTGAGTTGCCAACTACTCGTCTTGACGAAGTTGTTGCTACCGGAAAACAAATTGCTCCTGGCGCACAAGTCGACTTGCCACCCACTGCAATCTTTGATGTTGGCAACTACATCATCAGTTACCTTCCTCAACCTGGCGCACCGATTGCCGAACTCACACAGGGTGAGCACACAGGCAGTGTTCGTTATTGGCTCATCAAAGATGGCGAAAACGCATCGCGCACATATTCCTGGACCTTCTTCATCGACTGATTCTTCAATCGTTATTGAGTGAGTGCTCGATACTCATCTGCCGACATCAAGCCTTCAAGCATCTCGTCATACGAGAGCTGCACTTCATAGAGCCAGCCGGCACCAAACGGGTCTGAGTTAATCAACTCGGGTCGATCCGCAAGCAATTCATTTACCAACACCACGGTGCCACTCACCGGCGAACCAATGTCGCTCACGCTTTTGCTGCTCTCCACTTCGGAAACAGCCTTGCCAGCAACTACTGCATCTCCGATTGATGGCAATTGCACGTCAACGATTTGTCCAAGCGCATCTTGTGCGTGATCAGTGATACCTACTCGCGCCGACTCTCCGTCGACAAGCACCCACTCATGACTTCGCGAGTACAAGAGTCCGTCAACGATCTTCACGCAACAACCCTAATTCCAAAATTAGGTAGTTGTCAGTTGTCCAATGGCGGCCGAGATTGCCTTTGCCAAAGCCAGCCCACCAGTGGAATTCATGTGCACTGAGTCGGCAGTAAACCATTCAGGATGTCCGTTGCTGATATCGCACCAGCGCAAGATGTGCAGGTTGTCAATCTTTTTTGCCAACGCAAACAACTGACGGTTATACGAGACGCTCTTCATACGCACATTGCCTGCTTGCCGATATGTCAGCCACAGCACCTGGACGCCTTGCAACTTTGCCTCACTCGTAATTTCGCGCACTGCTCGTGCAAAGTTGGCATCATCCAAGTCGTTATATCCGGTGCTCACCACCACGACGTTTGAAAACTTGCCTTTGTTCATCTGCAAAATCTTGAGCGAACTGTCTTTGGCAATTGGCTTGCATCCCTCAAAGATCAAGCGCTGACATGGCACAGAGCGCAACAAAAACGGATGTTCCTTCTCGAGCAATGTCAGTGCAGTGTCAGTGTGCAACAAGATCGACATCACCGAGTCACCCACTAGCAGTGCTTCTTTTTTGATTGGCCGCACAACTGGAGCAGTGCTAACGATCGGGGTTACCAGCAGTCCAAGCACCACCCCGATTGCGCCAAGCACGTTTCCCATGAGTGGGTCACGCTACCGAGACCCAAAGAATTAGTTGCTAAAAAATCTAGTTAGTTGAATATCTATCCAAACGCCCGCACAAGACGCAGGCGGATAGTGAGCCATCTTGAGTAGGTTGTAGATGTACCTGTTTTAAAATCCCGTGCCCAAGCAAATTGCAACGAACCTGACTCAGAGGAACTCCAATAGAGCCCATCGGAAAAAGCTCCAGCCATTTGACGATTCTTAAACAACTCAT
>JBIKZO010000048.1:0-12599 GCA_044354675.1 Ilumatobacteraceae bacterium
GGCGCGCCTCCCAGAGGGCGGAATGTTTATCATGCTCGACATTCGAAAAACTGGTTTAACCGGCGAGCAGTTTGCATGGCGATTACTTGATGAAGAAAATGTGGGCGCGATGCCTGGCGAAAGTTTTGGTAGCGGTGGCGCAGGCCACGTGCGTGTTGCACTCACCGTCGAATCTGACTTACTCAAAGAAGCGAGCATCCGAATCCGCCGCCTCGCAGACACATGCCTTGCTGGGCGCAAGTAAGCACCAACCAACATGACAAGCGAGCATCTCAAAGTTGGTGAAGCAATTATTGATCTGTTGTCGCGCGAGTATGGCGTAGATGTTGTATTCGGAATACCCGGTGTACACAACATCGAGTTATATCGCGGTCTGCATCGCTCGGGTGTTAAAGCCATCTCTCCGCGCCACGAGCAGGGTGCAGGGTTTATGGCCGATGGCTGGTCAATCGTGACTGGCAAGCCCGGCATCTGCGTGCTCATCAGTGGTCCTGGGCTCACCAATGCACTCACACCAATCGCGCAGGCGTATCACGATTCGCGACCAATGCTTGTGATCGCATCCACCACTCCAACTGATGCGCTCGGCAAAAGTTTTGGACCGTTACATGACCTTCCTGATCAGGCTGCAGTTGCACGCTCGGTCTGTGCGTTTAGCGAAACAGTGACCGACCCATCCGTGCTTCCAGAATTGATTGAACGAGCATGGAACGTATTTGTTTCTGCGCGTCCGCGACCAGTGCACATTGCTATCCCCATGGACGTGCTCGCTCAACCATGCGCACCATTTGTGCGGGTGCACAAACCTGCTGCTCGCCCAATTGCTCACAACAACGACATTGCTCGAGCGCTCGACATCATCAACGCGTCTTCGGCGCCAGTGATCATCGCTGGTGGCGGTTCAATTGATGCATCAACCCAACTCGTTGTGCTGGCCGAAGCACTTGATGCGCCAGTGCTTTTGACAGGCAATGCCAAAGGTGTGATGTCGTCATCTCACCCACTCTGTGCTGGTAACTGTTTGGTGTTCGGTCGCGTGCAAAAAGACATCGAGGCTGCCGATGTAGTGATCGTTGTTGGCACCGAGCTTTCCGATACCGATCTCTACAACGACGGCAGAGCGTTGCAATTCGGTGGCAAAGTTATTCGCATTGACATTGATCCAGATCAAATCAATCGTCGCACCACCCCAACAGTCGGCATTGTTGGCGATGCTGCGCACACAGTTACATCACTTTCTCGTGGCATTGTGGCGCGCAATGCAACTACAGGTGCGCAGCGAGCGCAGCAATGGCGAGATCATGCGCGCAATAAGACAAGCAACACGTTTGTTCCGTGGCTACAAGTCATCGAACAATGGCTGCCAGACAACGCGATTGTTGCACTTGATTCAACACAACTTGGATACTCGGCTCACTGGTGGTTGCCGGCGACTCGCAGTCGCTCTTGGCTGGCACCTTACGGTTTTGGCACACTCGGTTGCGCACTGCCAATGGCGATCGGTGCGGCAGTTGCCGCACCAGACCGACCAATTCTTGCCATTGCAGGCGACGGCGGTTGGTTATTTACCGTTGCCGAAATGGCAGCAGCGAAAGATCTCGCAAGCGACATCGTCATGATCTTGTGGGACAACAGCGGCTACGAACAGATCCGTACATCATTTGACGATGTGCAAGCGCCACGCATGGGAGTTGACGTTTCTTCGCACGACCCATCAGCAATCGCTCGCGGATTTGGTTGGAATGCAGTTGACGTCACGACACCTGAACAACTTGCAACATCACTTGATGCATCACTCAAGAGCAGCGGACCTCATTTCATCCGCATTGCTATCAGTTAACTAGTTCGTGATATCTAGTTCGTGCGATAAACAACGAACACTTTGCGCAGTGTCTCGATAACGGTCCACTTGCCCTTCCAGCCAATTGGAAAGATGCAACTTGAACCTTCAGTGAGTTCAACAGGTTCGCCACCGTCTTCGTGCACGATCATGCGGCCCTTCAAAACGTAGATCACTTCACCACGTGTAGTGAACTCCCAACGTGATGCACCTGGCTCGCACTCCCACGTTCCCGCAGTCACAGTCTCGTTATCAAGGAATACTTGAGCACGAGTAAGTATCTCTCCGGTCAATGGTTCAGCCGAAGGTTGGCCTAGTGGTTTTTGAGCCAATTCGGATGCGGGAATCTCGAGTGCGCGAAATGAAATTGTCATAAGCGCATTCTAAGCCATTGACCGCAAATTCTTTTTTGTGAGCAAAAAATAGATCGCCGTCATCAACATCAAGGCTCCCGCAACAGAAAATGTGATCGGAGCAGAATCGACTCTTCGCGCGATAATTCCCACCAGCAGTGCTCCAATAGGAGCAAGTCCTGACATCAAAAGTGAATGCACTGCCATCACCCGACCCATCACGGCAGGTGGAGTGTTGTTCTGAATCAACGTCTGGCTGAGATTCATATAAAAACCACCACCCAACCCCCACGCAAACAGCAGCAGCCCCATCACAGCAATAGATCTCGATTGACCAAGTGCAATCTGAACGAAACCACCCCAGCAAAGACCACAGATAAACCACAGTCCCTTCTGGACCAGTTTGTGATTGAAACGGAGAATCCCCATTGAAGTAACAAACTGGCCCACACCAAGCATTGCAAACAAAAGTGTTGTCTGACTACCCGACGCCCCCGCTTGCTCTTTAGCAATTTGTGGACCAAGCACAATCCATGGAGCCATCATGTACAAAATCGAGGCAGAGAGCAACACATAAAATGAACGGACCTCGGCATGTCCACGAATAAAATTGAGACCACCAAAAATCTCTTCTCGCATTCGACGACGTTGCAAATTGACACTTGGTGGTAGACGCAACTGAATGAGTGCAATAAATCCGATCAAATGCATCGCCGCTTGCAACCAAAATGCACCCTCAATACCCCATGCCGCGATTGCTGGGCCAGCAGTCGCTGGACCAATCATCAGACCCAAATTGCTACCGATTGTGTTGACAGCGATGGCACCGACAAGTTTGTCGGAGGGAACAATTGATGGAACAATTGCCGAACGCACAGGAGATCCGATTGCAATAAAAATGCCGGAGACAAACGATCCAACGATTGCCAAACTAATAGTTATGTTTCCAGTAGTGACCATCCACGCAATCACAATGGTGATAGCCAATGCACCCGCTTGGCTGACTACTAGCAGTGTTCTTCTGTTCATGTGATCACTCATCACTCCAACAATGAGAGAGATAAGAATTACTGGAATCCCCATTACAAAGAGAATCAAACCGCTGATGTCAGACTTTGCACCTAGCTCGAGCGCCAACCACACAAAAGCAAATCGTTGCGTGCTTTGCACCAAAATAAACAAAAAACTATTTGCCCACAACAACCGAAAGGGTTTGATCGCAAAAAGATCCGATGAGCGAATGCGGACACGATCTACTGGGATGCTCACTTCACACCAGCATTACACCATTGTCGCAACAAAGGCGAGTTGGCGTTTAGAGAACTACTGAACCCACAAGCCGACCGATGGCCATGGTGAATGCCATCGCCACCAAACCACCAAAAACCACACGGAACGTCGGTCGCAATGGATGTGCTCCACCGGCTTTCGCACTCGAGATTCCAAGCGCGACAAGCGCCAACACAGCAACCACAACGGTTGTAGCGATGCGCTGAGATGACGCTGCAAGAGCAACAGCAATGAGTGGGATTGCTGCACCAACCGAAAAAGAGCCAGCAGAACTTACGCTTGCCTGCACTGGGCGGGCAAGGGTCAGATGAGTAATTCCCAACTCCTCGGCCATGTGGACCTTGAGCGCATCCTCTTTCGTTAACTGAACTGCCACCGCACGCGCCAGCTCCTGAGTGAGTCCCTTGCCTTTATATATTGCAGTGAGTTCGTCAAGTTCGTGCTCTGGTGTGTGCTCGAGCTCCCAGGTTTCTTTTGCGATGTCAGCCTGTTCGGCATCACGCTGCGAACTTACCGAAACAAATTCACCAATTGCCATTGACGCTGCACCTGCAACTAAGCCTGCAACACCCGCAGTGATGATCGCATTCCGGGTTCCGTCTGCTGCAGCAACACCCAAGATCAAACATGCAGTCGAGATGATTCCGTCGTTCGCACCGAGCACCATCGCACGCAACAAGCCGATGCGATGACTGAAATGACCTTCTTCGTGCCGAACCATAAGAATTATTCTACACCGTGAGCGGATTTATCGTTAACCCAACAATCCGTCGCGCAATGCGAGCAATCGTTTCATTGGTCGATGAGTGCGTCGCTCTGACTTGTCGGCATATTCGGTGAGGGCCAACAACGAATTGACACCCAGCCAACGCAGTGGCTCAACTTCCCACTTTTTTGACTGATGATTGACAAGCGCAGAGCGAGTAAGAGCATCGCCAGTGTCAACAATCTGATGCGCAAGTGTTCGGCCGACCAAACTTGATAATGCAACACCGTCACCGACATATCCTCCACCTGCACAAAGGCCTGTTGTGGCATCGACATTGGCAAATGCATGCCAGTCTCGTGGTGCACCAACAGGTCCACCCCAGTGGTGAGTAAATCGCGCGTCGGCTACTTGAGGAAAAATCTCTTGCACAGTTTGCTCGAGCCGACCATGAATTGTTGTGTTGCGATCATACGAGTCGGAAATACTAGAACCGAAGTGATACGGCGCACCACGACCGCCGAAAGCAATGCGGCCGTCTGACGTACGTTGCGCATAAGTGACCATGTTGCGACCATCGGCGAAAGTTTCACGATGTGTCCAACCAAGTGAACGCCACACAGCTTCAGAAAGTGGCTCTGTTGCCACCATCAACGAATACAACGGCACGATCTTGCGCTTGCCTGCAGGAAGCTGTGAGGTGAAGGACTCAAGAGCATTGACTACCCATTTGGCACGAACTTCACCCCGCTCAAGCACAACTCTTCGCGGCTCAATTGCAAGCGCACGCGAATCCTCAAAAATCATGACACCAAGACTCTCCACTGTTCGTGCCAACCCTGTCACCAACTTCCACGGGTTCACCACAGCGCAATGCGGGCTATACATGCCACCCAAAGTGGATGAAACGTGAATGCGTTGCGAAATCTGTTCAGCACTTTCCCAAGTCATATCGATATTGCTAAACCCCGCAGCATGCCAATCATCTATGTAGTGATGCAATCGCTCGACATGTGCTGGGTTTGAGGCCGAAGTGATAGTGCCACCCTTGTGGAAATCGCATGCAATACTGTGCGTCTGAGCAACACGAGCAATCTCATCAACTGTTGCAAACATTTGATCCTGCAAAAAGCGCATTGCTTGCGCACCATGCTCAGCCGACATCTCGTTTGGTGACATGGGCAAAAATGCACTGCACCAACCGCCGTTCCGACCACTTCCTCCAAACCCAACAAATTGTGACTCAACAATCGAGATCGATAATTGTGGGGCGAGTTGCTTGAGATAAAAAGCCGTCCATAATCCTGTGTACCCACCACCCACAATGACGACATCGGATTCGACAACGCCATCAACAGCGTTTCGTCGAGTGGTGGCATTGAACTGCACGCCCTCTTGCCACAGTGGGATAGCGCGACCATCAGACATCGTGATCAAAAACTACAACAGTGTTGCTGGTACCGAACTCATCTCGAGATGCAGCTCGCTACCGGTGTATGGATTGGCGAGCGCAACTTTCTCATTCAGTTCAATACCCAAACCAGGTTCGGTCGGTGGGATGATGAAGCCACCCTCAAATTTGATCGATGTCTTCACGAGTTCGGCATGGAAGCCCTGCCAACCCTGAATAGTTTCAAGAATCAAAAAGTTTGGCGTACACGTGGCGAGCTGAATGTTGGCAGCGGCAACCACTGGACCGCAATACAGGTGCGGCGCAATTTGCGCGTGATACACCTCGGCCATTGATGCAATTTTCTTGCCTTCTAATAATCCACCGCAACGACCAAGGTTTGGTTGCAAAATCGATGCTGCGCCAGTTTTGAGCAGTTGATGAAACTCGTACTTTGTTGTCAATCGCTCGCCTGCCGAAATAGGAATGCTGGTTGCGCGAGCCACTTTGGCAATCTCTTCTGGCGAATCTGGTGGCACTGGTTCTTCAAACCACAATGGGTCATACTTTTCGAGTTGCTTAGCAAGTCGAATTGCTCCAGACGCACTGAATTGACCGTGAGTGCCAAACAAGATGTCGGCGCGAGTGCCAATAGCTTCACGTACTGCGCGCACCATCTTGACCGAGAGGTCCATCGCATGCAACGCAGGCTGCCGACCATCAAACACCGAATACCTTCCGGCTGGATCAAACTTGACCCCAGTAAAACCACGTTCAACTTCTCGCACCGCAGCCTCGGCCGCTGCATCGGGGTCGCTGTACACCGGATCATCTGCATAGACATCGACGCCAACGGGTGGATAGAGATACGTATAGGCGCGCAATTTGTCGTGCACGCGACCACCCAACAATTCGTACACGGGCTTGCCAGTCTCTTTGCCGCAGATGTCCCACATGGCCATCTCGATGCCACTCACGATGCCACCCGTTGTGAGGTCGGGGCGCAACGAATACCCACGGCCGTACACATTGCGCCACATCATCTCGATATGAAACGGATCGCTCCCAATGACGTGTCGTTGAGCAACTTCTTCAATCATCTTGGCTACAAGATGTGGAGAATAAGTGGCCGTGTAGACCTCGCCAATGCCCGAAATGCCAGAGTCTGTAGTGAGTTTGACAAAAATAAAATAGCGACCGCCAAAGCGTGGCGGTGGGTTACCCACCACAAATGTTTTGACGTCGACAATTTTCATAAAAGAGCAGTCGCCTAGAACACAATCACGTTGCGAAGTGCTTCGCCGCGCTTCACTGCGTCGATTGCTTCATTGATTTCCTCAATCGGATATGTCTTGGTAACGAGTTCATCCAACTTGACTCGACCTTGGTTGTACAACCCGACAAGGTTTGGAATATCGACTTGAATTCGAGCCGAACCCATTTTTGAACCCAAGATGTTTTGGCTGTAAGCAGCCATCGTGCCAGGGTCGATTTCCGACATCACGCCGCTTGCAGGCATGCCCACAAGCACTACTGAGCCACTCTTGGCCAACATGCCGTAGGACGAGTCGAATGCCGACTTGACACCAACAGTCACGAACACATAGTCGGCACCGCGGCCATCAGTAAGTTCGAGCACACGCTCTGCAACGTTTTCGGTTTTGGAGTTGATGCCATGCGTTGCACCAAAATCTTTGGCGGCCGCAATCTTGTTATCGGCGATATCAATGGCAATAACCGTGCGTGCGCCGCTCACGCGTGCACCCTGAATCGCATTGAGACCAACACCACCAGTGCCGATGACAACGACGTGACTACCAGCAGGAACTTTTGCAGTATTGGTTACTGCACCAAATCCAGTGATAACACCGCATGCAAGGAGCGATGCACTTGCCATCGGAATCGTCTTTGGCACTGCCACACACTGCGACTCGTGCACGAGTACAAACTCAGCAAAGCCACCCGTGCGCATGCTCTGCACAATCGAGTTGCCTTTTGCATCCGTGATTGGCGACTTGGCATCGAGAGGAAATTGCGTGCTGCATGTAACAGGGTTGCCCATGCTGCAACCGTGGCAATGTCCACACGACCGAATCAATGTGACAACAACGTGCTCTCCCACTTTGACCGTCGTAACATCAGCGCCCACTTTTTCGACAACGCCAGCACACTCGTGACCATAGATGGCTGGCAATGTGCCGCCCCACGAACCCTCTGCGTAAGTGATATCGCTGTGACAAATCGCGACGGCCGAAACCTTGACGCGAACTTCGCCAGGACCAGCATCGGCAAGTTGTACTTCTTCGATGACGAGTGGCTTACCAAACTCGCGACACACTGCTGCTTTCATAGAATTGTTCTACCTTTTGGCTCTGAGGGGTTTAAACGGACTCACTTAATGTAGTCGGCTGACTCAATATCAAGAATGTCCATCAAGGCCGCAAAATGCAACTCGGCAGCTTCCGGATACTCGCGCCACTGTTTGCATGCAAGGGCTGCAGTCTCATTATCCACCAGTTGCAGTTCGCGTCCAGTCGAAAGTGCAATCACTTGCAATTGTGCTGCCTTTTCGAGGTAGTACAACTCGTCAAAGGCTTGTGCAATCGTGTCCGCTACTACCAACACGCCATGGTTAGCAAGGAACAAGATATCTTTGCCATTCTTCAAAAGTGAAGCCACCCGCTCGCCCTCAGTGGGTTCAAGTGCCATGCCCGCATAGTGGCGGTCATATGCGATGCGATCGTAGAAACGGCACGCATTTTGATCCAGCATCAAGAATTCGAAATCTTTCAAGCTTGCCAGTGCAGTTGTATATGGCATGTGGGTGTGCAAGATACATCTAGCCCGAGGCACATTGCGATGGATAAACGAATGCAAAATCCAAGCCGTTGCATCTACGTTCTGTGCAACTGGGTCAGACGCTCGATCGGCTGTTGTCACCAACGCCAACCGACTTGCCTGCGCGCGAGAAAAATGCATGCCGCGTGTGTTGATCAAAAACTCTTGACCGTCATCACTGACAGCAGCACTGAAATGGTTGGCTACGCCTTCGTGGTAATCAAGTCTGGCAGCCCAGCGAAATGCAGCAGCCAACTCTCGTCGCGCGTGCTGATGATCCATGAAGCCCCCAACTACATCGACTTGTTGAGTTGAACTCTATTCCAGCTCTGCAGGAAAGCCAGGTGCGCGCAAGTCTGAGCCAGTTGCATCTTCGAGCAACTTGACTACTTGTGACGACCAGGCCTCGCCACCGTAGGCAGCCTTTGCCTTCACAAATTGCTCATTTGTCAAAGTTGCCAATGCGAGCGGCACACCAAACTCTTTGCCGTACCCGAGCGCAAAGCCCATGTCTTTGAGCGCCAAGTCCATAGTGAAGTTGATGTTGTAACTGCCGTTGAGAATCACTTGGCTTTCTGTTTCGTGCACAAAACTATTGCCCGATGATTGCTTGATTGCCTCAAAAGCCACACCAAGGTCGAGGCCACCACGCTTTGCGAGCATCAACGCTTCGCCTGCAGCAACCAAGTGAATGAATGCGAGCATGTTGGTGATCACTTTGATCACTGCGGCACTCCCCAACTTGCCGATGTACAACACCGGTTGACCCATCGCATTGAGAGCCTTCTCGTGAGCCTTATATACGTCTTGTTCGCCACCCACGAGCACAGTGATATCTCCATGTGCTGCTTTGTGCACACCACCAGTTACAGGCGACTCGAGCACATTGATGCCCTTTGCTTCACACATCGCTCCAAGACGCAATGTTTCGTCTTGGTCATTGGTGCTCATGTCGATCCATGTTGCGCGAGTTGCACGGCCGGCAAGTGACTCAATCACTCCACCATTACCGGCAACAACAGCATCAATTGCACGTGGAGAAGGCAGGCACGTAAACACCGTGTCGGATGCATCACACAACTCCTTGATCGAACCAGCCAACTTTGCTCCTTTGGCAACGAGTGGTGCTGCTGCGTCGGCGTTGAGGTCGTACACAGTGACCTCAAACCCGTTGCGTAGCAAACTGCCTGCCAAAAACTTGCCGATGTGACCTAGACCAATGAATCCACAACGCATACGAGCCCCTTTGTTTATCTTTTAAGAATTGATAGTTGTAATGAAATGTTTAGAGTTGAATCCAAGTTGTCTTCAGGTTGGTGTAGCCCTCGATTGAGTGCAATGAGCGATCACGACCCGTACCCGATTGCTTGAAGCCACCGAATGGCGTTGTGATTGAACTTCGATCAAACGTGTTGACCCATACAGTTCCTGCACGCAATTGACGTGCAATCTTGTGAGCCTTCGAAACATCTCGTGTCCATAATGCAGCACCAAGGCCATACTGTGAGTCGTTTGCAATGCGCACTGCATCTTCGTCGCTGGTTACTCGAATAGAGCCAAGCACTGGACCAAAAATCTCCTCTTGCTCGATGCGCATACCTGGCTTAACGCCTTTGAAAATCGTTGGTGGAATAAAGATGCCGCCCTTGACCGGCTCGACAGGCGTACCACCCGTGTGCACAATTGCTCCCTCACTCTTTCCAATGTTGATGTACTCGTTGACGCGATCGAATTGTGAGCGATCCACAATCGTTCCCATCGCGGTCTTCGGGTCATAGGTGTCCCCAGGCATGATCGTCTTTGAGACATCCTGAATCTTTTGCAACAATTCGTCTTCAATCTTCTGGTCAACAACCATGCGAGTACCGGCATGACACGTTTGGCCAGCGTTGTAAAACACACCCCACGCAATCGCCGATGCCGCAGCATCGATGTCTGGGCAGTCACTCAATACAACGTGCGGTGTCTTGCCACCCAACTCGAGCGAAACCGCTTTTGCATTGCTTTCCGCGGAGTACTTCAAGAAGTACTTACCAACTTCGGTCGAGCCAGTGAAGGCAAGCTTGTTCACGTCCATGTGCTTGCCAAGCGTGCCACCACAGCTTGGGCCAAAGCCGTTGACCACGTTGAATACTCCAGCAGGCAAACCGGCCTGCACTGCGAGTTCAGCAAACAACAGCGCCGACAATGGTGACTGCTCTGCTGGCTTCAGAATGACAGAGTTTCCACCTGCGAGTGCAGCACCAACTTTCCACGAACTAATGATGAGTGGATAGTTCCACGGAACCACTGCCCCAACAACGCCCATTGGCTCGCGCTCAATCAATGCAATTGAGTCACGAGGTACTGGGGCAATCTCGCCGTACAACTTGTCAATAGTTTCGGCATACCACTGAATGTTGTTGGAGCACGATGCAACGTCCACGTTGAGCGAATCGCTGATTGGTTTGCCACAATTCATAGTTTCGAGCAATGCCAACTCTTCGGCATGATCGCGAATCAGTTGCGCCCACTTGAGCATCACATTCTTTCGATCAAGTGGAGCCATCTCGCTCCAGATGCCAGCCTCGAACGTGCGCTTTGCCACTGCAACCGCACGATTGACATCTTCGACATCGCCTTCAGCAACATGTGTGATGATGCTTCCATCGCGAGGATTGATCGACTCAAATGTTTTGCCACTTGCCGCATCTACAAACTTGCCGTCAATGAACAACTGCGTGCGCGATACTTTTTGACCTGCGCGCTTTGTCCAGTCGGCGAGTGTGAGTTGTGCGGCCATGATGGTCTCCATTGAATTTGTGTTGGGGGGATAGTTGTTAATTACTGCTGATTAATACTGCGGCAAAACGGTATCAGCAATGGCCCTTTCTTCTAGGATCTGAAGCGTGGAAACTAAAAAATTGCTGGTCGTCGCCTCGGTCGAGCGCACTGGCTCCACACTGTTGTGCTCAATACTGCGTGGCACGTTGGCCGCTGGTACCCCAGTGGAATACCTCAACATCCACACCCAAAACTTTGTCCGCTTCCGCGATAAATATGGAGTGCCAACGATCACCCCGACTCGCCAACCTCTGAGCGCGCTTCGCAAACTGCTTGGCAAATCGGCATGGCGTGACATCTCGTATTTTTCTCACCGCTCGTATTTGACCTACCTCACTCGTCTTGCCGAAGTTAACACCACACAAAATGGGGTGTTCGGAATCAAAATGCATTGGAATCAATACAAGCGCCACATGCTCGACCTCGATCTGAACGTCAACTATTGGGGTGTGCCTGTGCGATGGGTGCGCATCATGCGCCAAAATGAAATCCGCCAGGCAATTTCATTTGTCCGTGCATCCCAAAGCGAGTCGTGGAACAGCAACATGGAAGTGCAGCGCGAGCCCATCTATGACGGCGATGCAATCGAAAGCGCACTTGCTCGCATCGCCGATGAAAATGCTCAGTGGCAAAAATATTTCGTCGACAACAACATCGTGCCGCTCGACATCACCTACGAGCAACTGACTCGTGATATGGATGCAACAGTTCGTCTCGTGATGAACCACATTGACTCTCCTATCGATACGGTGCCTGCCCCTCAAACAAAGAAGCAATCTGATGCCACCTCCAAAGAATGGGCAGAACGGTTCGTGCTCGAGCACCCCGAGCACGCCCACCGCGCCAACGTGTCTAGTTTGTAAGATAGAACGGTGAACACCAAACAGGTTTCCGACATTTTCGATCCAACAGCTTGGCGCGAAGTTGAAGGTTTCTCGTTCAATGACATCACCTACCATCGCGCACTCGCCCACGGCACAGTGCGCATTGCGTTCAATCGCCCAGAAGTGCGCAACGCTTTTCGACCGGCAACAGTGGACGAACTCTTTGTTGCGCTCGATCACGCACGCCAAACAACCGACGTCGGTTGTGTACTACTCACCGGCAACGGACCGTCAGCCAAAGATGGTGGTTGGGCTTTTTGCAGCGGAGGCGACCAACGCATTCGAGGCAAGGACGGCTACAAGTACGCTGACGGAGACACCGCAAGCACCATCAATCAAGGTCGCACTGGTCGACTACACATTCTTGAGGTGCAACGTCTAATCAGATTCATGCCAAAGATTGTGATCTGCGTGGTGCCAGGTTGGGCCGCGGGTGGCGGACACAGTTTGCACGTGGTTTCTGATCTCACATTGG
>JBIKZO010000127.1:0-3960 GCA_044354675.1 Ilumatobacteraceae bacterium
ATATACGAGAAGCAAACTTCTTTGTTTCGCTCTGCAACGAGATGCCGATCGGTGTGCCGGTGGCGTACTTGGCGCGTGTCGATGAGGCAACGAGCCAGTTTGTGGTGGTGATGGAAGATTTGGGTGGACTGCGAATCGTCGACCAAAACGAAGGCATGTCGATAACTGATGCGCGTGCGGCAATAGATGCTGCGGCAAAGTTGCATGCCAAATGGTGGGGACGCGGAGACGAGTTGTCGGCAGCGGGAACAACGATCAGTTTGGGTGACCCGATTTACCCGGCTGTGTTGCCCTTTGTGTTTGGTGAGGGTTGGGAGAAGCTGACTAAGGAAGTGGAGTTGCCAGCATCAATCATGGAAATAGGGCCAAAGTTTGTAGAGAGGTTGCCATCGTTGTTGCAATCGCTTGTGACAGGGCCAAACACGTTGTGTCACGGTGATTATCGCGCCGACAACTTGCTGTTTAATGCACAGGGCGAGCCAGTGGTTATCGATTTTCAGTTACTGGGCAGTGGCACCGGCGCATATGACGTGGCGTACTTTGTGACACAGAGTTTGAGCATGAAAGATGCATCGCAATATGAGCGAGAACTGTTTGATCGCTGGATTGCGGGTTTAACATCTGCTGGGTTAACAGTGGACGCTGAAGATTTGTGGTTGCAATATCGACGATCCGCATTGTTTTGTTTGGTGTACCCAGTGGTTGCCTCACGAGGTATGGACTTAAACAACCCACGTGAGCGATTGCTGATTGAGATGATGAACGAACGGTTTGACCGAGCCGTACGCGAACTCAACTTGGCTGAGTTGATGTAATACGACTTCGGTCAATTAGATTCGTCACGTGGAAATCGTTTTTGTTCGGCATGGTCTGCCGCTGCGTATTGAATTAGAAACTGGGATCGCCGACCCAGAGCTTGCGGCTGAAGGACACGAACAAGCAGCCAAGATGGCCGCGTATTTGGGTGTCGAAGATGTTGAGGCCGTGTATGTGAGCCCGCTGCGCAGAGCACTTGAGACTGCTAGTCCGTTATGCAAAGTGTTGGGGCTTGAGGCAGTGGTGAGTGAAGGCGTTGCCGAGTTCGATCGCAACTCGCGTGAGTATGTGCCGGTGGAAGAGTTACGGGCAACCAATGATCCGCGATGGGAAAAGTTGTTGCGTGGCGAGTGGGACGGAGTGGACGAAGATCCATCATTATTTAAGGCGCGTGTGGTGGCAACGGTGGAAGACATGATTGCTCGGCACCCAGGTGGGCGTGTGGTGGTGGTGTGTCACGGCGGAGTGATCAACCAATACTTGGCTCATGTGTTGGGCATCGAAACCCACGTGGGCTTTTTCTATCCGAAATACACGTCGATACATCGAGTGATGGCGGCCCGTTCTGGCGAGCGATCAATTGTGAGCATTAATGAGGCGTCGCACCTGCGCTAAACAAGTGGCGAGTACTTGCGGTGCACGGCCTGGGCCGAGACCCCCATGGCGATACCGATTTTGCGCCAAGAGACATTGGCCTTGCGGGCAGTCTTTACCGATTCGAGAATCTGATCTTCGAAAATTGCCCTCTCAAATCGAATTTGGAAGAGAGCGCTTTCTGATGGAGTCAGTAGATGCGCGTTCTTGATGTCAAAGTTTTCGAACCTCGCTGAATAATCGCGCGTGGACTTGGACTTTTTTTGGTTCGTCGTTTTAGACATCTGTTACCTCAGGTATTTCTCTTGTGCTCGCATTGCATGAACGATGATGAAACTGTCGCCTTCTTCGAATGTGCCGATCTCCAATAAATTTCCGCTGAAGTCTGGGCCGATACTGATTGTCATGTCGCCGTTACTGAAGCGTCGTAGGTGTAAACGCATTGCGTGAAACATTCCGTCTGGAGTAACCCCATGTTTGTATGCGCTGCGATGTATTGATGTCATGAGACTATCAACATATGTTGACGGTCGTCAAAAGGCCGGAAAGTATCTATACCTCAGATGTGGAGATGGATTCGGGGTTTATGCTGCGTGCAACACGACTGGTATAAGTTGAGAGCATGAAACTCGGACCAGGACTTACCTTCTCATGGAAACGCGCATTGGGTGTAACAAAAGCCAAACGCAAGATTTCGCGTGCAACTGGCATTCCACTCACAAGATCAGGCCGTCGCAGCAAACTCGGTCGTTGGATGGGGATGAAATAGGATTTGTAGATGAATCGTCGTCTATCTGCGTTTTTATTAAGTGCTGTGACGTGCGGATCGCTCGTGGCAGTCGGACCTGCACCTGCGAGTGCGATTGTGGATACTTGCACGGCTGATGGTGTTAACTGCAAGGTGGGCGACGTTGGCCCAGGCGGTGGCATCGTTTTTTACGACGCCGGCTCGCAACAAGTGTGGGGTCGCTTCCTTGAAGCGAAAACCGAGTCAGTGCCGGCCCGTGGCATCTGGGGTACCGTTGTATTGTCTTCTCCTGAAATGCGGCTCGCATCGAAACAAATTGGCCATGGAGCTAGCAATTCAGTTGCGATGTCTTTTGATCCAAGGTCGGTGTTCTCGCGATTGAAAGACACTGCTTTCAGTAATGGATTTTTTCTTCCATCTAAGAACGAACTTGATGCGCTGTATAACTATTGGAAAATTTCTGGTGACCAACGATTAAATTATGCTGCAGCACCGATGTGGACATCTTCGCACGCAAGTCCAACATTTGTGTGGTATCAACTTTTTCAAGATGGCACACAGTTCACTGATGCAAATGGCATTATTCCAAAACTTGCAGGCAACAAAGACTTCTTAAAGAGCCCTAAGCATCTTGGATCTGGTTTCGAACCAACTGATTTTCAGGTGATCGGAGTATCAGCATTTCCAAATGGCCAAACCTCTCCAGCATTCAATTCTGTTTCAGCTACGACTGCGAACTCAGCTTGTAGTGCTGGCGGCGCAAACACCGTGTGCAATATCGGTGATATCGGACCTGGTGGTGGCATTGTTTTTTACGACGCAGGCAAGGATGAATACTGGGGTCGCTATTTAGAGATCGCGCCAAAGGCTTGCGAAGGCATAAGAATTCCTTGGCGCCCAGCGAAAAATGAAAAGACTGTATATCAGGGATTAGGTAAACAGACTGCAGCCGAATTGAGAGTACTTTCAAAAGGTGTTGGCATGGGCAAGGTCAATACACGCATCATCACCCTTGCGTTGGGTGCCCTTGCGTTGGGAGACGGCACCTATGCAGCAAAGTACGCCGAAGACTTGACCTGCAGTGGAGTGGACGATTGGTTTTTGCCTTCGAAGGATGAATTAGATCTGGCTTATAACCGTCTGGCGCAAAACCGAGTTGGGGGACAAGACACACCAGTGGGTGGTTTCAATAAGGGTTACTACTGGACGTCAACCGACTACAACAATGAAACGGCGTGGTCACAGTACTTTATGGACGGCCAACAATTTGATCGAGTACAAATACTCAGTGGTAATAGGAAGCTACCAGCAAATCCATTTAGAGTTCGACCAATACGCGCATTCGGCACCAACAATGTTGTGCTCTCGTGTGCACAAGGTGGAACGTGCAAACTTGGCGACATTGGCCCCGGCGGTGGCAAGGTGTTTTATGTGGCGCCAGACAGGCTGGTGGCAAATGGCAAGAGTGCTCGTTACATGGAAGCATCAAACTTCGATCATGAAACGCAATGGAGTTGCATCATTAAGCGCTATGTAATTGGAACCCGTACGTCGATAGGAAGTGGCGCGTACAACACATCGCTCTTAAATAGCTTTTGCCCAGGTTTTTATGATAAGAGTCTCAATGCTGGTGGTGGAAAAACTGATTGGTTTATCCCATCCAAAGATGAGCTCAATGAGTTGTTTAAGAATCGTCAAATGGCTGGAGCTTTTTCCGATGGGCTCTATTGGAGTTCCTCTGAGTCAGGTTCGTTGCAATTTGCTTGGGCACGGGATTTTAAAACAGGTACATCTACAACCTA
>JBIKZO010000049.1:0-12314 GCA_044354675.1 Ilumatobacteraceae bacterium
CGTTGCGCAACGACTCGCTCATCAACGTGAGTTTTGATTGCGTCTCGTCGGCTTGCGGAATACATGTTGGGTGAATCTGTGTGTAACAAGGGTTTGCAAACATTGCGCCGCGACGGTGCGCGCGCCATGCCGCAGTGACGTTGCAATTCATTGCATTGGTTGACAAGAAAAACACGTTGCCGTAACCACCTGTGGCGAGCACGACTGCATGCGCAGCGTGCGATTGAATCTCGCCTGTCAACAAGTCGCGTACCACGATGCCGGCACAACGACCGTCGACAACAACGGTGTCGATCAGTTCGGTGCGATTGAAAAGTCGCACGCCGCCGAGACCAACCTGGCGCGCCATTTGTTGATACGCGCCAATGAGTAGCTGCTGGCCGGTCTGGCCGCGCGCATAAAACGTGCGACTTACTTGTGCGCCACCAAAACTGCGGTTGTCGAGCAAGCCGCCGTATTCGCGTGCAAAAGGCACGCCTTGGGCAACCATTTGGTCGATGATGTCAACAGATACTTGAGCCAAACGATGCACGTTGGCTTCGCGTGAGCGGAAGTCGCCACCTTTAATCGTGTCGGTGAATAAGCGATTGACGCTGTCGCCGTCGCCCTGATAGTTCTTGGCCGCGTTGATGCCACCTTGCGCAGCGATTGAGTGCGCACGACGAGGAGAGTCGTGAAATGTAAATGCATCAACTTGATAACCCAATTCGGCAAGCGTGGCAGCAGCAGAGGCCCCAGCCAAACCGGTGCCAACAACAATGATCTTGAATTTGCGCTTGTTGTTGGGGTTGACCAACTTGGCATCTTGCTTGTAGTTGTCCCACTTATCGGCAAGTGCGCCAGCAGGAATCTTGGAGTCGAATGTGTATGTCATGTTCGTGACCGTGATCTCCTATTTAACAATTCCGGCGATGACAGCAATCGGAAACGAAACGTTGCCAACAACAACGATGGTGGCAAACGCGGTGGCAAAACCTCGGCGCCAGTTATTGAAACGCGGATTGTTCCAACCGAGTGATTGGAAGATACTCCACGCTCCATGAAATAAGTGAATGCCGAGCAAAATATTTGCGATCACATAAAACGCTGCGACAACTGGTCGATCAAGACTGCGCACAACATTGTTGTAGACCTCGCCGCGAACAAAAGTGCTGTCAGTACCCACGGCATTCACTGTGCCAAAAGTGAAATCGAGCAAGTGCCACACCAAATACGCGAGCACGATGATGCCCGTCCAACGCATGGTACGACTTGCAAACTTGGCAACTTGATAGTCGCGTGCGCCTTGATACTTAACTGGACGTGCGTGTCTGTTGAGCATGGTCAGCGACCAGGCTGCATGCAGGTGTAACAACAGCATCGTGATCAGGCCACCACGCAAAATCCACAACATCACGTTCTTGGGAAAAATTGGATATAACAGCTCTTGCAAGAACTCGGCGTAGTGATCGAGGGACTCAGCGCCCAGATACATCTTCAAGTTGCCAATCATGTGGAAGAGAACGAAGCCCATCATCGCAATACCCGAGATGGCCATCACATACTTTTTGCCAACAGCGGTGGAATAGAGGTCGAGTAAAAATGGGCGCTTTTTGCGGGCCTGCAATGCTGTGCCGGTAGCAGGAGCCCTTCGAAGAGCCTCAGGATTCACGGTGGGCGAAGTAACCATCGATTTCAGAATACTTGTGACCACGACGGGCTCAGGCATCCCCATTGGAATTCACACTATATATAGTCACAAAAAAGGCGTGAACCTTGTCTCAACTGGGTGGCCTGACCGCCAAAAGCATCACCCCAATATGGGTATTTCGCTTTCTCTAGCCCAAATTCTCTACACTTGCGAGGTACAAAACTGTGGCCCCCACCCTGGTGAGCACAGCATCACATAACGGAGAGAAAACACGTGACGTCAATACTTGCAACCGAAGGCGGCTGGCAAACATTTACTTTGAAAGGCGGAGAATGGCTCATTCTCGGTCTTTCTGGAGCATCGGCCATTTTGGCTTTGCTCGTCGGCTGGTACCTAATGATCAAGGTCCTTCAAGAAGATGAAGGCACCGACAAGATGAAAGAAATCGCTGGAGCGATTCAAGTTGGCGCATTGGCGTACTTGAAGCGTCAGTTCCGCACCATCGGCATGATCCTTGTGCCAGTAGGCGCAGTCGTGTTTCTTACATCAGTAGCGATCGATAAACCAGAAGGTGGATCGGCACTTACTTTTATTGAGTCCGGTTTGTATCGCACACTTGCATTCGTTCTTGGTTGTGTTGCTTCTGGTCTCACCGGTTACATCGGTATGACACTTGCAACACGCGGCAACGTGCGCACAGCAGCGGCAGCACGACGCGGATCGATGAAGGATGCACTGCAAGTTGCATTCCGCACCGGTGGCGTTGCAGGTATGTTCACCGTTGGTCTTGGTTTGCTCGGTGCAACCGTAATCATCGCATTGTTCCAAAACACATCATCAGCAATGTTGATCGGCTTCGGCTTCGGTGGATCACTCTTGGCATTGTTCCTCCGCGTTGGCGGTGGCATCTTCACTAAGGCAGCCGACGTAGGCGCCGACTTGGTGGGCAAAGTTGAAGCAGGAATTCCAGAAGACGATCCACGCAACCCAGCAACAATCGCCGACAACGTTGGTGACAACGTTGGTGACTGTGCAGGCATGGCAGCCGACTTGTTCGAAAGCTACGAAGTAACACTCGTTGCCTCGATCATCTTGGGTGTTGCAGCGTTCAATGCTGTTGGTCTCAACCCAGCACTCGGCTTGGTCTTCCCACTCGCAGCACGCGCCATCGGCGTTATTGCATCCATCGCTGGTGTGTTTGCTGTTCGTGCAAAAGAGGGTGAAATGAATGCACTGAAGCCAATCAACCGTGGCTTCCTCACAGCAGGAATCATCACCGTTATTGGTACATTCTTCCTCGCGTTCTACTACGTAGGAAACCCAGACAAGGGCTCAGTTCAGTTCGGCGAAAATCCAGTAACAATGTCGAACATCGGAATGCGTTTGTTTGGTGCAGTACTTGTTGGTTTGATCCTTGCTCAAGTGTTGAGTCGCCTCACTGAGTACTTCACAGGAACCGAATACGGTCCAGTTAAAGAAATTGCAGAATCAACAGAAACAGGACCAGCAACAGTTGTGCTTGCAGGTACAGCATCTGGCCTCGAGTCATCGGTGTACGCAATCTTGTGCATCGCAGTCGCTCTTGGTGCAACGATTTGGATGGGTGGCGGAAGCATTCAGTTCTCCCTCTATCTCGTAGCGCTTTGCGGCATGGGAATGCTTGCAACAACTGGCGTCATCGTTTCGGAAGACACGTTTGGTCCTGTATCTGACAACGCCGCTGGCATTGCAGAAATGGCTGGCGAGTTGCACGGCGAGACCGGCAAGATCTTGGTCAGCCTTGACGCAGTGGGCAACACCACAAAGGCCGTTACAAAGGGCTTCGCGATTGGTTCGGCAGTGATTGCTGCAGTTGCGTTGTTTGCCTCGTACATCGAAACAATTGCCGGAGAACTCAAGCTTGGTCTTGTGGGCGACGCAATCTTTAATGCACCAGAAACACAGATCAACGTTTCGGACGTGAAGACATTTATTGGTTTGCTCATCGGCGGATCAATTGCGTTCATGTTCTCGGCACTTGCAATTCGCGCAGTTGGTCGCACAGCTGGTGTTGTTGTGCAAGAAGTGCGCAGCCAGTTTGCTGACGGCGGCATCATGGCCGGCACAAAGCAACCGGACTACGGCCCAGTCATCGACATCTGCACCGCAGCGTCGTTGCGTGAGCTCACCACCCCAGCACTACTCGCAGTACTCACACCGGTCATCGTCGGTTTCGGTATCGGTTATGCAGCACTCGGAGCATTCTTGGCCGGCGTAATTCTCACTGGTCAATTGATGGCCAACTACTTGAGCAACGCAGGTGGAGCATGGGACAACGCCAAGAAGTACATCGAAGACGGTCACCACGGTGGCAAGGGTTCAGCCGCACACAAGGCTGCAGTTATCGGTGACACTGTTGGCGATCCGTTCAAGGACACTGCTGGTCCTGCACTCAACCCGCTGATCAAGGTGATGAACCTTGTTGCGTTGTTGACATTGCCAGCAATCATCAAATACCAAGACAACGACGGCGTACGCCTCTCGATTGCTGGTGTTGCACTTGTAATTCTCGTCATCTCCATCATGTTCTCGCGACGCAAGTCGGTGAGCATGGTTGCCGCTTAACTACTCAACCGTAAAGATCGGCTGACAGGTGTCGAAGTTTCGATACTTGTCAGCCGATTGGGTACAAGCAGTTTCTCATGCCGTTGCGACAAATACAGAGTTGCAACAACTCTCTTCAATTCACTCAGTTGGATTAACACAGGTTGTCACCGGCACACCCCACGGGGATGTCGTGTATCACTTGCAGGTAGGCAATGGAGTGGCCGCGCTTGCAGGCGGTGAAGCATCACCCGAAGACGTGCGCTTTACAGAACCTTATGACACCGCAGTTGCAGTAGCGACTGGTGTGCTCAACGCGCAAGAAGCTTTCATTAACGGTCACATCAAGTTTGTTGGAGATCATCAAAAATTGATTGATGCTGGCGATGTGTTTGCTGCACTCAACCCAATCTTTGACAAGATTCGCGAAACTACCGACTACAACTAAAAGTTTGCAAGCAATTGCTTACGAGTAAAAGGGGTTGGCGCCTGTCGAGTGATCGGTAAGGTCTCGCACTTTTGTAATCGCAGGAATCTTCTCGGATACCATTGTGCCCACGCCCTCAAGCATTGTTTGGCGACTCATTGAGCAACCGTGGCAACCGCCGCCCATTGTGAAATACGCGGTGCCCTCTTTGTCGTGACCAGCGAAGGTGACAAAACCTCCGTGCGATGCGAGCATCGGGTTTACTTCTGCTGCAACAATTGTTTCGATCTCTGCTGAGACGTCATCATCGTTGACGAGACCTTCGATCTGTGGAGACTTTGGTTTGTTGGGATTACGAATCAATAAACCTTGTGTGTCGGAATGGTCGATCACAGCGTCTTGGAACGAGTCAATATCTTTTGCAGGAATGATGATCTTGAGTCCGTCGATCGTGCGGACTTCATCAGAAAATGCGGCTTTGGTGAAGAAGTCGAATGACAAGTCGTAGCGGAAATCTTCGCCTGGCTCGGACAAGATCTCGAGGCGCAGACCCAATTGCTCACCTTCTGTCTCGGCATCGCGCAATTCGAGCAGTTTGACGTGCGCGATTGGTGTGACGGTGACGATGGTGTTGGACTTGTCAGTTGTCTCTGATGTCATGCTGGCAAAGGGGCTCACGGGATTAATACTATCGCCGTGTTGTTTATTCAAACCCCACTGTGGCTGTGGGAGGCCGTAAGTAATTGCATGCGCTATACGATTTAGTTGTACGCACGGGGAGTTCGCTGGATCGGCGGGCTGAGAGGGTGGCCGCCGCCACTGACCCGCTTACCTGCTGGATAATGCCAGCGCGGGAGCGAAGAAATGGTTGAGACAACTGCAGTGGTGGTGATCGGAGGGCTTCCGATTAGCAAGTCTGTTGCCAAATATTTGCCAAAGCACGACTACGTCATTGCTGCAGATTCTGGATTGCATAGTGCAATCGACTTGGGTTTACGCGTCAACCTAGTTATTGGCGATATGGATTCTGTTGACCCTGCCGTACTTGTTGCTGCCGAAATTAATGGAGTGACTGTGCAACGAATGCCACGCGACAAAGACGCGACCGATACCGAACTTGCACTACTGGCCGCAGTCGCACACGGATCACGGCAAATAGTGCTTGTTACCGGAGGGGGCGGTCGACTCGATCATCAACTTGGGGTGTTAAGCGCAATGCAACACAAAGCACTGAAAGATTGTGAAGTTTCGGCGTTGTGGGACACCGCACGCATACAACTTTTGCGCGGACCAGGCCTCTGCACGATTCATGGAAAAGTCGGCGACGTTGTAGGCCTCATTGCACAACACGGTGACGCAATCGGGGTCACCACCGATGGCCTGAAGTGGGTACTCAATGAAGGAACTCTTGAAGCCCACTCTTCGCGAGGTGTGAGTAATGAACTTGTGGCAGCAACAGCGACAATTTCGATTGCACGTGGACAACTTTTTGTTATTCAACCAAACGCCCTGGAGGCATGAGATGAGAAAATACCTAGCCGCAATAGGAATGCTCTCGATCTTGGCAGCGGGTTGCTCGTCATCTCCGACAAACGACTCGACCGGCTCGACTGACTCGACTGACTCGACTGACTCGACCGACGGCCAAGTCACTCTCACCTTGCTCGCCCACGAATCATTTACACCTACACCAGGCATCTTTGATGCGTTTACCGCAGCAACAGGAATCGCAGTCGACATCGTGTTGAGCGGTGACACAGGCCAATTGGTAACCAAAGCAGTGCTCACAAGTGGCAACCCAGAAGGTGACGTGTTGTGGGGAGTAGACAACACGCTGTTGTCTCGGGCACTTGAAGCCGATGTTTTTAGTGCATACGAAACGCCAAACACCACATTTATGGACGCATCACTGCTACTCGATATTCCCGGACACGAAGTGACACCAGTCGACAATGGCGATGTGTGCATCAACTACGACATTGCTTGGTTTAAGAGCCGCAACATCGCTCCTCCACTCACACTGGATGCACTGACCAATAAGCAATACGCCAACTTGTTGGTAGTGCCAAGTGCGCTCAGTTCGTCACCTGGTCTGGCATTTTTGATGGCAACAATTGCCGAATTTGGCACAGACGGTTGGCAGCCATATTGGAAGTCGTTACGCGACAACGGAGTAATGGTGGTGGATGGCTGGACACAGGCATACAACGTTGAATTCTCTGGCGCATCGGGCAAAGGCGACAGACCAATTGTTGTCAGTTATTCATCGAGTCCGCCAGCCGAAGTGATGTTTGCTGACCCACCAGTTGATGCTGCACCAACGGCAGTTGCCTCTCTCACCTGCTTTGAACAAATTGAGTACGCGGGTATTCTTCGAGGCACCAAGCACGAGGCTGAAGCCAAACTCTTGATCGATTATCTCACCGACCTCACTTTTCAAAACGACCTGCCGCTCACCCAGTTTGTTTTTCCGGTGCACAGTGGCGCTGTGTTGCCAGAGGCTTTCACCAAATATGCACTGCGGCCAGAAAACCCTTTGCGACTTGAAGCAAACGTGATAGCAACCAATCGCACTGCCTGGCTAGATGAATGGTCTGCCATCGTGCTGAAATAATCATGAATCAACTTGCCAAATCCAGCATCATGCTGTCGCCGTACAAAAGCAGTGCTCGCTGGCTTTGGATAGCGCCAACAGTGTTCTTGATATTGATCTTGGCGATACCGACTACGGCAATAATTTTGCGTGGTGCAACCTTTCAAGGTTTCAGAGATGTATTCAATAATTCGACAATCAAACAAGCATTGTGGTTTACTGCATGGCAAGCACTTGCAAGCACGGCGCTGACGTTGATTGTTGCGCTGCCAGTGACATTTGTGTTGTCTCGCTTTGCATTTACAGGTAACCGCGCTTTGCAGGCGCTTATCACCGTGCCATTTTTGTTGCCAACCGTTGTTGTCGGTGCTGCGTTTTTGGCGGTGCTTCCTTCACAACTGCATTACACGGCGACTGCCCTGATTATTGCGCACGCATATTTCAATCTCACCGTGGTGGTGCGCATCGTTGGTGCGCGCTGGGAGCAACTGCATCCAGGTATCGAGCAGGCCGCGCGCACACTTGGTGCATCACCACTAACCGTCTTTCGCACAGTAACCCTGCCGCTTTTACACAGCGCGCTTGCCACCGCCAGCGGAGTAATTGCGTTATTTGCTTTTACCTCATACGGCATCGTGCGCACACTTGGCGGCCCAGCCAGAGCAACTATTGAAACCGAAATCTATACGCGTAGCGTATTAATCGGTGACATGCCTGGTGCTCTCGCACTCTCGATTGTGCAAATGATTGTGCTCACTGCACTGTTGTGGTGGTGGGCAAAACGTCATCGTGGCGAATCTGTGAGCCCACAGATATCTGTCGCGCAACGAGCGCCAAGCACTCGTGGTCAAGTAGCACTGGTGTACGGCATTGCACTTGGCACTGCTGCGATTGTTATCGCCCCATTGTCTGCACTTCTGTGGCGCTCACTGACCCGAACGACACCAGGCGCCACTCGCTTTACGCTTGCTGGATGGCGAGCAGTTGCATCGTCGACAACTCTTGGGGCCATATCCACCAGCACGCTGTATGCGTTGTGTGCCATGGCGATCGCAACAGTGCTTGGACTCATGGTGGCTCTGGGAGTTGCATACGGATCACCAAGATTCGTGTGGCTCGAGCGCATTTCTGTACTGCCACTCACTATCTCTGCCGTGACAATTGGACTTGGCATTCTGATTACGTATGACACCGCGCCATACGATTTTCGATCAACGTGGATCATCACCCCACTCGCCCATTCATTGATCGCGCTGCCACTTGTAGTTCGCATAGTGCTGCCAGTTGTGCGACAAATTCCGAGGGGCCTGCAATCCGTCGCGTCCACCCTTGGGGCAACGCCGCTACAAACATGGCTGACAGTCGATCGCCCGCTGATGTTACGAGCGGTTGGTGCATCGGCAGCAATTGCATTTGCTATTTCGATTGGCGAATTTGGTGCAACAAGCTTTCTTACTCGCAGAAGCAGCGAAACTCTGCCAGTCACAATCTCGCGTCTACTCTCACGACCTGGAGACGCACTGCGCACTCAGGCATACGCGCTCTGCGTCATTATTGTTGTCATCAGCATGATTGCAATATTTTTGATCGACATGTTGCGACCCGCCAGAAAGGCAAAGTGATGCTTGCGCTCACCGACATCACTCTCAACTATGAAGGCCGTACCATTTTGGACAATGCAAGCCTTAGTGTCGCGCGTGGCGAGATTGTCTCACTCGTTGGGCCAAGTGGTTCAGGCAAGACAACACTGCTGCGGGTGATTGCTGGCCTCGAACAACCAAGCCAAGGAACAGTGGTTATTGACAACAAACTGATGACCGGAATTCCGACCCACAAGCGCGATGTGGGTCTTGTGTTTCAAGACAACCAGTTGTTTCCTCACCTCTGCGTTTTTGACAACATCGCTTACTCACTTCGAGTTAAGCGAGTCTCAAAAGCACTGCAGATCGAGAAAGTGAACGAGATGCTCAGTCTCATTGGCATGGAAGATCTCGCGCGTCGTGACGTTGGCCAACTCTCCGGCGGCGAAGCAAAACGAATTGCAGTCGCTCGCGCACTCGTTGCTGATCCATTTATTTTGTTGCTAGACGAACCACTCACCGGGCTCGATGCAGAACTTCGCGACCGACTGCTCGAAGACATGGGTGCTCTACTGCGTGCTCGTCGAACCACGGTGGTGCACGTCACCCATGATCACAATGAGGCAACACGGTTGTCTGACCGCGTGGTTGATGTGCGTACTTTGGGCCAGTCGGGCGTGCAACTACAGTAAAGCGCGATGACTAACGACCCAGTGCGCATTGGATTTTTGGGTACTGGCTTTATCGCCACCTATCACTCCAAGAGTCTCAAGCGAGGTGGCGCAAATATTGTGCGCGCAGGCGCCTATGACACCGATGCCGATCGGGCTCAAGCATTTTGCTTAGCAAGTGGTCACACAATGTGTGCGTCCGAGGACGAGGTAATTGAATCGGCCGACGCGGTCTATGTGTGCACGTGGTCATCTGAACATAAGCGCCTTGTCAGCAAGGTGATTGCGGCTGGCAAAGCCGTGTTTTGTGAAAAACCGCTGGCGCCAACGTTGGCCGAGGCTGAGCAACTCGTGAGTGAAGTCAACGCGAGTGGCGTAATCAACCAAGTTGGTTTGGTATTGCGACATGCACCAAGTTATTTGATGGCACGTGAGTTGATCGCCGAAAAGAAATCTGGTCGTGTGATGAACGTGGTGTTTCGAGACGACCAGTTCATCCCAATTCAGAGCTACTACGCATCGGACTGGCGTAAGGACGCCTCAAAAGCAGGAGCGGGAACGCTGCTCGAGCACAGCATCCACGACGTCGACATGCTGCACTTCTTGATCGGCTCTATTACTGATGCAAGCATGAGGTCGCACAACTTTCATGGCTATCCAGGTATCGAGGACTCGGTGAGTGCAACACTGCAGTTTGCTAATGGTGCAGTTGGAACCCTGTCATCTATCTGGCACGACAACCTCACACGACCGAGTCAACGCAGTGTGGAGATCTTTTGTGAAAATCGGACGATCACCATGCGTGGGCATGAATGGTTTGGGCCTGTCGAGTGGCACGACAGCGACGGCGTAACTGGCTCGCTTGGCGCCGACGAGTTGCTTGCTCATACCGAACCACTTGCTTATGGTGCAAGCAATGCTGATGTTGCATTTGTACACGCAGTTGCCACCAGCACGCCCGCCTACCCCGATGTCAACGTGGCGCTGCAAGCCCACCGCACAGTAGACGCGATGTATCGATCTGCCGCTCAAAATGGATCGAATGTGAACATCAATGACTAACGATTATCTTGTTGAACAAGTGCCAACTGTTGAGGTACTCGTGTTGCGCATGTCCGTACTGCGCGATGGAACACCATCTCAAGACCCCCGCTATGCAGAAGATGACACCGAGGGCTCGGTGCATCTCGGTATTCGAGACAGCGGCGTCTTGATTGCGTGTTCTACATGGTTGCCACGACCATGGCCACTCGATGTTGAAGTGCCCGCAACACAACTGCGCGGTATGGCTGTAGCAAAACATCTGCAATCCAAAGGACTTGGCCGCATGTTGCTGCAAGTTGGCATAGACAGAGCGGTGTCGATGGGCTCAACATATGTGTGGGCCCGCGCGCGCGACAACGCGCTGTACTTTTATGAAAGAAACGGATTTGCAACCGTTGGAGATCAATTTGTTGATGAAGCGACAGGTCTCGGTCATCACCTCGTGATGATTAAAATATAATTACTTTTACTTTTTTATTTCGACAGCAATTTTAAACAGCGTTGTTGAGCTTGCTGTTTCCTTAACCAGGATCTCGACTATCCACTCACCCGAATATGCAAACTCAGTGACTCCAGAAAAGTGATTGGGTCTGGTCTCTGCTAGAACAATCGGGCCATTGGGTATGTTGCGTGATGGCATCGACATACGTGCGGTAGCTGCTGAGATCTGCACGATTGTGCCGTCAGCCCTTGCAATCACAACATGCACTTCACTTTGGCCAACGCGCGCCGAAGTAAGAGACAACTCGACAATCATCTGTCCCTGAAAAATAGTGGACGAAAGAGGCGCAGGCTCGATCTCCCCCTTCGGCGGCATGGCAACAAGGGTCGAGGTAATAGCCAAAATGACGAGACCGAACAACACCTCAATACCCATCGACTGTTGCAATGAGCCAGATTGCTTGCGTTGCATTGCCACCCGTGACACCGCGCCGAGCGCAATCAAAACGATCACGAGACACACCTTGACAATCAGTGTTCTTCCGTAACGACTGTCCAATATCTGACCAAAGCCATCCAACATCAGCCACGCCTGCAGTGTTCCGGTCAGAACAATGACAGGTACTGCAAAACCTGCAGTTTGAGAGAACCATCTCAATGAAGGTGCAGATGTTGATTCGTCAGTTGCAAGCCACATGTTGCGGTCATACACAATGATCAGCAGTGGCCCCACCCATAGCGATACGGCAAGCACGTGCAACATGTCGAGACCAACGCTCAGTGCAACAGGGTTTGTTGCAACAGGATGCCCGGCTAACGAAAGTGTGAGTGTGACACCAACGAGTGAGGCCCATGCACCAATCTTCCACCACCATGTGCCACGAAACTGAATAACTGCGATCAGTGCGCCAATGACACCCAGCAATACAAGTCGAGCAAGTTGCATCTTGCCGTATTGCGTCGTCAGAGTTTCAGAAAGCAACGAAAGATCTACTGCCTTGTAGATCTTGTATCCCGAAATGTGAGGACCGTATGCAACCAATCCCTCAAGAGTTCCTATCGCGGCAAATGCCCAACCACCCATGAGGGCGAGTGTTGAGCGTGGAGACAAACGATCGGTACGTACTGCTTGCAGCAGCCCAATTCCACCGATGAGGAGAACGATTCCAAGATACGTAACCCAACGAATGACGTCGAACAGCCTTGCAAGTCCGTGTCGCTCGAGTAGTTGACCATTCCTGATCGCCGAAACATCGGCTGAAGTATTTCCAATTTGAAATGAAAACGACCCCTGCACAGGATGGCTGTCAGAAGAAGCAATGCGCCAGATCACCACATAGGTACC
>JBIKZO010000128.1:0-3940 GCA_044354675.1 Ilumatobacteraceae bacterium
TGATTTGTGACGAGTTGCCTGCAGTAACACGGCCACCCTCTTCGACAGGTTTGAATGCTGGCTTCAATGAAGCAAGTTTTTCAATCGTTGTTTCGCGGATACCTTCGTCTTGCGTCACCATGTTGCCATCGGCGCCCATGACTGGGTGGATTTGACCTTGGAAACGTCCTTCGCGTGTTGCGCGTGCAGCAAGCTCTTGTGAACGAGCACCAAATGCGTCCATGTCTTCGCGGGTGATGTTCCACTTATCAGCAATCATCTCAGCCGAGATGCCTTGACCGACCAAACCACCAACTGATTCGTAACGAGCTTGCACTCGTGGACCAAATGGAAAACCGAATGTGCGATCAGACAACGATGCACCCATTGGTACTCGCGACATCACTTCAACACCAGATGCAACAACGATGTCGTATGCACCGGCCATCACGCCTTGCGCTGCAAAGTGTGCGGCTTGCTGGCTTGAACCACATTGACGATCGACTGTTGTGCCAGGAACACTGTCTGGCCAACCTGCGGCCAAGACTGCGTTGCGAGCAACGTTGAGACTCTGTTCGCCAACTTGCATTACACAACCCATCACCACATCATCGATGGTTGCTGGGTCGACACCGTTGCGCTCGACGAGTGTCTTCATGACCTCGGCTGCGAGATCGACTGGGTGCCAATCTTTTAATTTGCCATTTCGCTTGCCACCTGGGCTTCGAAGTGCATCAACAATCACCGCTGTAATCATGATCTGCTCGCTTTCATTTACACGATTGTGCTTTTTTCCAACGATATCTAGTGGAGACGATGGGACTCGAACCCACGACCCCCTGCTTGCAAAGCAGGTGCTCTAGCCAACTGAGCTACGTCCCCGTATAACGATTCTCAAGGATACAGGGCAAAGACTGCAGTCCCATAATGCAACTGTCTGTAGAAAAGGTGATTTACGCCTTTACGCCTTTGCACGGGTGCGGCGCAGAAGAGGATCTGCAATCCGCAGTGCATTGTCCGCAAGTCGCATCACCCTGCCGGCAGCACCAGGTGTTGTGGAATCGATGAGATTACCCATCACCGCAAGCGTGATGTCTGCAGCCACTTGCGACCCAACAGCAACTCGAAGCCCTGGCTTGAGTAACCACGGATGTCCGATGATGAAACTGAACCTTCGACCCGTGCGCAAAAATGCGTCAAACCGTTCGCCCACCCGCTTGTCATATTCACTTGTAGCGGTTTCGGGATTTTCCAAAAAGCACGAGATTGCAAGCATGCCCGACTCCAATGAATAGTCGATTCCTTCGCCATTCATTGGGTTTACAAAACCGGCTGCATCACCAATAGCCACCCAACCTGGGCCGTGTCTGCGCACGCAACTCATGGGCAATCGCCACGCGCGAGGCTTATCTATATAGTCACCAAGCGACCACGGCTCTCGAACGATTGATGCGTATTGATCGAGCAACGTATTGAGATTGAGTTTCTTGAAACCCCTCATGGTGCTGAGTGCTCCAACACCAATGTTCACTGTGCCATCGCCAGCAGGAAACATCCATCCGTAACCAGGAACCTGCGTGCCATGTTCATCACACAAACTAAGACACGCTTCAAGATGTCGCTCGGCATGACGAGGTGTTGGTGCATACGCACGAATTGCTAACCCAAAGGTTTCATCTGGGTCGCGCACTGCTCCAAGCATTTTTGCAGCAGCACCCTGTGCGCCAGTTGCCAAAACAACAAGTGATGCGTTAATGACTTCGCTGCCAACTTGCACGCCAGTTGCACGGTCTCCAACGACAACAGGTAGCGCTTCAGACTCAAACCGAACTTCAGCACCAGACGCAATGGCAACATCAAGTAAATGATTATCGAACTTCTGTCGTGGCCAGACTGCACCGTGATTTGGAAAACGGGCCGTTGTTGGCCACGCCAACTCGCGCTGAGTTTTTCCGGCAATCATGCGCAAACCATCAATGCGATGCGCAACCGAGTAATCAATCTGTAATTCATCAAGCGCGGCTATTGCTCGCGGCGTTAAACCGTCGCCACACACTTTGTTCCGTCCGTATGGTCCCTTTTCAACGAGTATCACCCGAAGTCCTGCACGTGCAGCCGTAATCGCAGCCGAAGAGCCCGCTGGCCCACCCCCAATTACTGCGACATCAAATTGCATACCTGCGAGCCTGTCACTAACCGTTCAGCAATACCAACACTGGCTTCCTGCATATTGGACACATCGGTGGGCCAGGATGGGCTCAAACCAAAGTCGATAACAACAAAATTGAGCCCACTACCCCCTGCTTGCAAAACAGATGCTCTAGCCAACTGAGCTACGTCCCTTTATAACGCTCCATATGGGTAGCGTTTGAATGGCGAGGTTCCCTACCGGTGCCTAGTTAACCCCCAAAAATATTGAAAATCGGCTCATTCATACCGAACTGGCAATATAGGAGAATATGAAAGTTGCATTGATTGCCGATATTCACGGTAACTCCGCAGCCTTGGACTCTGCCCTCGCCGATATTGACAACATGGGGGTTTCCCAAATTTTGGTTGCTGGAGACTTGGTTGGTTATTACTACAACCCTCAATCTGTTCTCAATTCATTAAATGCGCGATTGTGGCATGGCGTTCGTGGAAACCACGAGGACATGCTTGTCGATTGGCTCAATGGTAAAGGACAACACGAAGTTCGGAAAAAGTATGGTTCCGGTATTCAGGTTGCAGTGGAAACACTCTCCAAGTCGAGCATCGATCAACTCGCTTCCCTTCCCCCATCGAGATCTCTCAATATAGAAGGGCGGAGTGTGCTGTTGTGCCATGGTTCGCCGCTCAAAACAGATGAATACGTTTATCCAAATGCATCCATCGAAGCAAGAAGCAATCTTGTTAGCCCCACACATGATTTGGTTGTCTATGGCCACACACATCACCCAGTTGTTTGGGAAAATGTTGGCAAAAAAATTGTAAATCCTGGGTCAATCGGTCAACAGCGCAATGGGGTGCTCGGTGCTCACTGGGCGCTTTGGGAAACCGAATCCCATTCGATCAGCTTTCATGTTTCTCCTTATGCATCTTCTGAGCTCATCAATGAATGTCGTATGCGCGATCCTCAATTGCCATACTTGGCCGATGTCCTCAAACGAGTCCGACAAGACCACAATGTATAAATCAATCCTTATCACTGGAGCAAACGGCGATATTGCTGATGGCATTGCAAGGATTCTGAAAGAGAAATACCCTGCCGCAAGACTGTTCGGGGCGGATATGAACGGTCAATGGCCTGGGCTTGCGCTGATGAACGATGTGTTTATCATTCCAAAGGCAACCGACCCAACATATATTCAGGCGTTACGCGACTTAACCCATCAAGTCGATGCTGATTTAGTGATTCCAACTAACGAATTCGAATTACGCAGGCTTTCAGAGGATTGGGATCAAGTGGCGGATCTTCCGTTGTTAATGAATTCACCTAAAACAACACTTCTCTTCCTAGACAAACTGAACACTTATCAGTTCCTAACAAGCTCAGGAATTGCGGCGCCGTTTACCACCGAGTTGCCACTTGCACAAACAAGCCAGCTACCCATGATTGTTAAACCCAGATCCGGATCCGGGTCCAAAGCAATAACCGTGGTGCGGGATGGTGTTGCATTAGTGGATCTTCAGAAAACTCTGGGTGGCACTGCCGTCGCTCAGAGCCTTCTTGAAGGTGAAGATAATGAGTTCACCTGCGCAATGGTTCGTGTCGGAGATGAGGTGCGCACCCTTGTCATGCGGCGACAACTACTTGGTGGACTGACAACCAAGATCAAGATTGAATACACCCCTGAAATTGAAGCCATGCTGCATTCAGTTTCTGATGCAATAGGCCCCTATCTCGCAGTCAATGTTCAATTGAAAATGACAGAACATGGCCCAAGAATCTTTGAGATAAATCCAAGGTTCTCTAGCACTG
>JBIKZO010000005.1:0-41866 GCA_044354675.1 Ilumatobacteraceae bacterium
GTCTTGGACGATCAACGGGATGTTGATTGATTTGATAATTGCTTCGTAATACTTCATCAGCTCTGCATCGCCCGAAGATGTAGTAGTCGGTGGAATTGCCATTACTGCTGCGGCACCAACGTCACAGGCGTGTTTTGCATGTCGAACAGCAGTGTTTGTGCTTTCCGCGCCAACACTGATAATTACCCCACCACGGGAGGATCCGATTTTGCATGAGAATGTTGCCAATTGATCGCGTTCTTCGGACGACAGTCGGAGCACCTCGGAGACCATAGCCATCACAATTCCCTGGACACCGTTGTCGAAGAGCCACTGTATTTCTGACTCAAGAGTCCCAAAGTCAATTGAGAGATCGTCGTTGAATGGAGTTTGAAACACTGGAAAGACTCCGCAGAAGTCCTGATTGCCGATATTTTCCGCCATGGGTTTCTCAGATCTCTAGGTGTGTAAGGATTTCAACTACTGGCAAAAATATAGTATAACAAGTGGGTCAGAACCAACTGGGGGCAAAATGGCAATCAACCGTCAACTCGAAAATCGTTCAGAACTTCTTGGCTACTCGGATAGGCCGAGTGCTGCGCCTGGTGAGCAAATGCATTTTATGGTCAGTTCAGAGTTTGAGAAATATGAGGCAACTCTGGTCCAGCTCATTCATGGGGACACAAATCAAAAGGGTCCCGGGTTCAAAGAAATTGTTATGAGTTCACAAATAAACGGAACCTATAAGGGTGAGCGTCAAGAAACGCACGTTGGTTCGCACATTGTTATAAGTCGCACGGATGATTTTGAGCTGTTGAAATCTTTGACTGTTCGAGCCTGGGTGTGTCCATCAAAGCCAATTTCTGCGTCAGATCAAGGAATAGTTTCTTGTTGGTCTGAAAGTCGAACTGGGTTCACGTTGGGTGTTGACAGTTATGGGAAAGGATTCTTTGAAATTGGATCTAGTGATGGAGCCGAAAGAGTATCTACAACCCATCCGATGCGTAAAGGAGTTTGGTATTCGATTACTGGCTCCTATAACCACAATCGTGGGGAAATCTCGGTTGTTGTCGAAGGATTTCCAACGTGGCCGCTAGACGATTCAACAATGTTGTCCACACGAATTCTGACGAAAAAAATCAAACCAACCTGTTCAGCGGATCTATTAATCGCGGCCCGATCGCAGAGCAGAAGTCGCAAAGGCAAAATTGCAACATCGGGTCACTTTAACGGTCGAATCGAACAACCAATTATCTATGCGCGGTGTTTGGATACGTATGAAATACATCAACTTGATGCGGGTGGTAATCCTCAGGCATTCAGCGAATTGTTTTGCCATTTAGACTTTGGAAGAGATTTCTCCGAATCACACGTACAAGATCTGTCGATCAAAAAGCTTCACGGCGCCTGTGTGAACTTTCCAACACGTGCTCTCCTTGGACATGTTTGGGACCTAAAAACGTTTGATTTTCAATCCAATCCAGCACTTTACAACGCAATCGAATTTCATGATGACGATAATTCGGATTGTGATTGGGACGTCGCTTTTACATTGGAAATCCCTCATGACATCAAAAGTGGCTTCTATGCAATTCGCCTTGAAGCGCAAGGCACTGAAGATCACATTCCTTTTTTTGTAAGACCTAAAGTTTGTGGTGCGACATCTGAAATCTGCTATCTAGTGCCCACGATTACATATCAGGCTTATGCAAATGAAAGCGTTTTATCGACGTCACTCGACACCGATTGGGGTGCCATGACCGATATCGAAATTATCCCTGATTTGTATGACACATATGTTTGGGATCATCCGGAATTGGGTTTTTCTATTTACGACAAACATTCGGATGGATCAGGAATCAACTATTCCAGCTGGAAGCGTCCGATTCTCAACATGCGCCCAAAGCATAGATATTGGGTTACTAATGCTCCTCGACACTTCGCGGCCGATTTGTATATGGAAGATTGGCTAGAAAATAAGGGTCATGTGCATGAAATTATTACCGACCATGACCTTCATAGTGAAGGTGTGGATCTTGTATCCGATTACAAAGTAATCATTACTGGTAGTCATCCTGAATACTGGACAGAACCAATGCAAATTGCACTTGAGAAATTTATGTCCGCAGGTGGAAGACTCATTTATTTTGGTGGTAATGGCTTTTATTGGGTGACGGCAGTCAATGCATCTCAACCGCATATCGTCGAGGTTCGTCGTGGATATGCAAGTTCACGAACTTGGACAAGTCATCCGGGCGAAGTGCACCTTGCAAGCACTGGGGAGAAGGGCGGAATCTGGCGATTCAGGGGCCGATCTCCGAATGCGATAGTCGGAGTCAGCTTTTCCGCTCAAGGTTGGTCAAAGAAAGCACCTGGATACCAAAGACTCGAAGATAGCTATGACAAACGTGCCGCATTTATATTTGATGGTGTGGAGGAAGAGCTAATTGGTGATTTTGGATTAGTTATGGACGGTGCTTCTGGCGACGAATTGGACAGAATTGATTTTGAACTTGGAACTCCAACGCATACCTTGAGATTGGCTACTTCGCAAGGCAAGCAAAGTAGCTTCTATTTGATAACCCATGAAGACCTTTTAGTTACAGATAAAAACATTGATGGCACTAATAATGACAAGGTGCGATCCGACATGGTTTATTTTGAAGGCAATAATGGATCTGCCGTGTTTTCGCTACCAGCAATGGGGGCGTCAGGAAGTCTTTCTCATAACAATTACAACAACAATGTCTCACGCATTCTCGACAATGTGATTCGCGAATTCATCAAGTGAACTTCAAGGCGTACAGTTTTTTTCCATCCAGTTGAGCGTGACTGAGTTGAACTCTTCGGGTGATTCCATTGTCACGAGGTGAGGTCTATTTTTGAAAACTACGAGTTCCGAATTTGGAATCGCATCCACGATCTCTTGTGAAGCTGAAACTGGCAAAAGGTAATCAGATTCTCCGACAGTCACCAATGTTGGAATTCCAATCCTGGGTGCTCGATCTGCCAAGTCATGGGAAAGATTGGCTTCTATCTGACCACGGAGTCCCTCAGGTGATGCTGCATTAGAGCGCATGTGGGCGAGAATTGATTTGAGCCGGTCGTAATCCGCACTAAGGAATGTCGGAGAAAAAAGTAGTGGTAAAGCTGCGGAGTAATAAAAGTCAACTCCGCCTAGAACAAGAAACTCTTTGAGCAGATTTAGGGAAAATTCCATATATCCGTGAGTCTTCAACCAACTGGAATGCATTTGTAAACTTCGAATCCGAGTTGGATGATCAAGTGCAACGTTAAGCGCAATCGCACCACCAAGAGACGATCCGGAAAGATGACAACTTTCAATCTCTAGAGCGTTAAGAAGCGCAATAGTGTCATCTGCCATTTGTTGGACTGTGTATGGCCCGGGAGGAGTATCGCTTTTGCCGACTCCCCGGTTGTCAAAAATAATTACATGGAATTGGTCTTTGTAAGCCGAAACTTGAGGCATCCATCTGCTGCTGTCAGCCCCAGTTCCTCTGATGAGCACTACCGTTGGATTTTTTCTGTCACCGAACTCTTCATAAAAGAGTGAAAAATTTGGGGAAATTGAGACTTTACTCATGAGTGTTTTGTATCTCCTGATCGTTGTTTTTCGAAATTTGGCGGAATTGGAACCCTGATAATTCCAGCTTTTTCCATCGCCGAGCAGATGGTCAAAAGAATTGGCTCACTAAATTGAGGACCAGTCATTTGAATCCCAATTGGAATTCCATTTTCCGCACCAAAAGGAAACGTGATCGATGGCAGTCCGGCAAGATTCTGTGGAACTGTGTCTGGCATTACCGAGTTTCGCAATGGTTGGCGAGAGCCATCAATGACTACAAAATCTGGGTCAGAAATAGTACTTGGACCAGATTCGCCAACTAAAGAAAAGTAGACATCAACGGATTCGAAAATTTGCTTGAACTGATTTTTGACAAGTGTTGCGTATCGTCGGGCTTCGATGTATTCGCTTGCTGTTACCAAAGATGCTTTCTCTAAGCGCTCACGAACATCTGATCCATATTTGTCGGCATACTTTGGGAATATTTTCATGCTCGTGTTATGGATATGAAATGCTTCAGCCATTTGATGCGGAACAAAGTACTCGAAACATTCACGTGAATCGGGGGGAGTGATTTCAGTGAATGACGCACCGTGTGCTTTCAATTCATTGCATAAATTCAATATCGAATTGAGTCGAACTTTCGATCTGACTGACGTGTTTAGGTTCTGAGAAATTCCACATTTAACCGTATGAATTCCTTTAAAAAGATGATCAACCCGAACCGGTATGGGGGTACCTAGCGTCGCGAGATCATTTGGGTCCTCACCAGCTGTTGCAAAAAATGCTTCTGTAAGAAGTTTCGTTGATGCGGATAAAAATCCAGGTGTATCGAAAGATGGAGCAAGAGACATGCCGCCGTTTCTCGAGATACTTCCCCAAGTGGTCTTTAATCCAAGTACTCCGCAAAATGCTGCAGGTATTCGAATAGAACCACCCGTGTCACTTGCGATAGCCAGCGGAACAAGTCCTGCCGAAACGGCCGCGGCTGAACCGCCGCTTGATCCTCCTGGCACCAAGGATGGATTCCATGGATTAAAAGTTGAACCGCGACTTTCGTGTTGGGTTGTTATACCCCAGCCAAATTCGTGAGATCGAGTAGTTCCGACAGCAATCGCCCCAGCTTTTTTAAGTTTTGCGACGACGGTCGCATCGGTGAGAGCAATACTCCCAGTTCTCGTTAAGGATCCGTACGAGTTGTCGGCACCTGCCACGTCAAAAAGCTCTTTGACTCCAATGGCAATTCCACTGAGGGGTCCTATGTATTCGTCATCCTTGATTTGCTTGTCGAGTGCCTGCGCTTCAAGTTCCGCTCGCGATGTCAAAATCTCGACGAAAGAATTAATTCCATTATCAGAATTTTGAATTCTGTCAATAGTTTTGGCAATTTGGTTGGTGACAGATCTGGGATTTTTCAGGGGAGTACTTCCGGTACGGATTGATATCCTGCGCGTTCCAGAGAGGGTACGCCGCCAAGAACCCAAAGTATTACCATGTCTTCATCACTTGTGCAGCATGCTGAGTGGGGTGTGTTCATTGGAACGAACACAACGTCTCCCGGTCCAATTGAGTAAATACTGTCGCCGACTCTGTGCCATCCAGAACCGCTCATAACAATTACAACCTCTTCGGCCAAAGGGTGAAGATGGTGTTCATGTGTTCCGCCACGGGCTGGATAAATAGTTTGTCCGACCCCAACGTGTTGAGAACCTTGTCGAATGTCATTGACAAGCCATCGGACGTCCAGATGGGAAAATGCAGTGTCAGAAAGATCCGACGGATCCGTTGTTGCAGGATTTACTACGAATTCTGTCATGACTTCCTTAACTTGGTATTTACTCGGTGATTTGATGGCCAAACTACCTTATGATATAATAATATAACCTCAATTCTGTGGGGTCAAATCGAGATTCAGGGGGAGTTCGAAGGATGGGGTCATCAAACATCTCGACGCACGAACACTGCAGATCTCAAAAACTAAGTATTGACGAAATTTGCGACTTCGCGGAAAAGGGCTTTCTTCGAATCGGTCGAGTTATAACTGACGAAAAAATTGCCAAGCTGAGATCAGTCATCGATAGGTGTCGTATTGCAGGCCAGGAAGTTGACCTCCTCGACCCAAAGCAATGGGAATTGGGCAAAAACGGTGTGCCTCAAGAGCCAGGGAAGACGGTTTCTTTTCTCTTTAATTTGTGGCGTGTTGAGGATGAATTTAGATCGCTAACTATGGACAGCAGATTTGGGGTCTGGGCTGGCCAGTTGCTGGGATGCAGGAGTGTTCGGGTACTCGAAGATAATGCACTATCGAAGGACCCTCGCACGGGAGGCGCATTGAAGTGGCATCAGGATTTCTCGTATTGGCCCCTGGCGCAACCAAATGCGGTCACACTTTGGATTGCGTTGGATGATGTGACTTTAGAAAATGGTGCAGTTCAGATGGCGGTTGGAAGCCACCTTATGGGTGAGCGACTGCCTGCGGTTTTTGGGACCGGGGCAACTTACTTTCATGAGCGACGTCCTAAATCGGTGTTGCCCATAGTGGACCCTAGTACGATCAATTTGGATGTTGAAGTACTGCGTTTGAAGGCTGGAGAGGCAACGATTCATCACTCACTCACGTGGCACGCATCAGGAGCAAATAATACAGATGGGCCGCGAAGAGCCGCAGTTTCACGATACGTGGCGGACGGAACAACTTGGCTTGGTGAAAGACGTTATGAATATAACTATTCAACCGAAGAAGCTGGATTAGTAATCGGCGAATCAATAGGCGGGGAATATTTCCCACTACTGGAAAATTTGTAATGGCAGTTGAAACCAAACAATTTCTTCGACTGGAGAATGCCAGAATCGTCACCGGTGAAAATTTGAAAGTTATTGACAACGGTGCAATCGTTATCAGTGATGATCGAATAGCTTGGGTCGGAGATGCTCGGGAAATCCCAAAAGAGTTTCAGTTTGCTGATCAGATAGTGGATTTGGATCGAAGAACGGTTATTCCTGGCCTTGTAGACACCCACATGCACATAAGCTTTGGTGAAGCACAAAGCGAAGAGGAGCTTTCAATTCATACGCCGATGGCGTACCGCGCAATTCGTGCGAGTGTAGATGCTCAAAAAGTGATTCGAGCTGGAGTAACTAGCGCTTGTGATCCTGGTGGTCCGATTGGAATCGCTACTGCGGTAAGGGATGCAATTGACGCAGGTCTGGTCGTCGGTCCAAGAATGGCTGCGGCAGGTAGACAAATCACTACCCAATTAGGGGTCGGGGACACGTTGCCAGAACCACTCGGTGACTTGCCTACATCATTTGGCGCTCTCGTCCGCTCAAAGAATGAGATAGTTCAAGAAATTCGAAACGAAGTTAAGGCGGGAGTTGATCTCATTAAGTTGGCTGGTTCCGGACCAGGCACAGAGGAATTTGGTGCATTCGATTTTGAAGAGCTCTGCGTAGCAGTTGCCGAGGCACACCGACTTGGAAAACCGATAGCGATACACGCACGTAGTAGGCAATCCATCGCGGACGCTGTTAATGCAAATTTTGATTGGATCATGCATGCTTCGTTCATGGATGATCGGACTTTGGACGAATTGATCACGAAAAAAATTCCAATCGTTCCCGCGATGACATTGTTAGTGAACTTAATTGAGTGTGGTCAAGGAGTTATGCCGCCGAAAATTCTTGATGGAATAAAACGCGAACTTGATTCTGCAGTAGCTGTACTTTCAAAGGCTCATCGGGCTGGTGCGATTTTAATTGCTGGATCTGAATCCGGTTTTGCGATGACTCCATACGGAGAGTGGCATACAAGAGAAATGGAACTCTTTGTAGAACTGCTGGGTTTCTCAAATTTTGACGCACTACTTTCAATGACAAAAGTGGCTTCTCTTGCGATACCTAGATTTGGACACCTGATTGGAACTTTGAGTCAGGGAAAGTATGCGGACTTGGTGGTCGTTGATGGAAGACCCGATGAAGATGTCAAACTTCTCGGAAGAAAAAAGAATTTGTTTGCAGTGATGAAGGGTGGCAAGTTAATCGATATCTCCCATGAGGAGTTGGCTCGAGAAACCTATTTGTTTGAGAGAACGCGGCTTTACACCAATGGAAAATTTCGGCGCAATGATTCCCAATAGTGGATTATTGGATCTCGGTAATACTTCTGCGCTGGTCACTGGTGGCGCGCAGGGATTTGGTTTCGCGATAGCTCGAAGACTCGCAGAGGCAGGGTCAAAAGTTGTAATCGCCGATCGTGATCAGAAAACTGCAGACTTAGCAGCTGGGAAAATTCGTAACGAATTTGGTGCGGACGTCTCTGCAATTGCGCTAGACGTAAGCAGTGAGATTGAAGTCGGGAAGGCGTTTGCCTCTTACAAAGATTTGAATCACCTGATCAATAACGCTGGAGTGTTTTCTAATTACGTTGTGGAAAATCTTGAGTCTGATGAGTTTGACAGAATCTATCGTACGAATGTTCGCGGTATCTTTTTGTGTTCAAGAGAATTTGCTCGGAATAATCTGGGGATTGTTAAGGACAGAGTAATTATCAATATTGCATCTGTAGATGCGTTGAATCCTTCGTGCGTTGGTCAAGTGCACTACACGTCATCTAAGCATGCTGTCGCAGGACTGACAAAGGGGCTATCGGTTGAGTTATCGCCGCGCGGAATTCGTGTTTGTGCAGTTTGTCCTGGCGCAGCATTAACCGAAGGTGCAGTTGCTCTGGTGACATCTGGTTCCCCAGCTGGAGTAGATATTGCTCAGCAATGGGCGGGTATCGAAAAGCGGACTCCGCTTGGTCGATTGATATCGCCAGATGACGTCGCACTAGCAACCCTCTTTCTGCTTTCTCCTATGGCGATTTCGATTACTGGAATTCTTTTGCCAGTTGATGGAGGGATTTCCAGCCAACCATACGAAGGGTATTTGGAGTAAAAATGTCAAACTATTTTCCAGATTTCATTCAGTCACTACCGAAGCCAAATTCGCCAGTAGTCATGAATGCCAGAATTGTCCCAAGCGAATATGTGATGCCGATGTTTTACGAGATAGAACATTTCGTGGAAGTCCCAGAACACAAGCATGGCGCGCAGTGGGGTGTTGTTCTTGAGGGGGAAATGGAACTTGTGATCGAAGGAATCGCCAAGATCTACCGTCGTGGTGATACATATTTTGTTCCAAGCGGTGCACTTCATATTGCGCGGATCAAGGCTGGCTATAAGGGTGTTGACGTATTTGCCGATGCTCACCGATACGAGATAAAGGAGAATGAAAGCGAATGAAAGCAGCGATTATTGACTTGATTGGAGGGGATCCCAAGATCGAGGAAGCCAGTTATCCAAATTCTGAAAATGGCGGAATTCTTATGGACGTGGTGGCAGTCGCACTAAATCCTGTGGATATCGCAATTGCAAATGGGAAATTCTATGCAGGACACCCCGCACTGCCGTTCATTCCCGCTCTCGAAGCAGTTGGACGTATCTCATCAAACAGATTGGTATATGCACAGGGCGATGGTTACGGCATAAGTCGCAATGGTTTTCTAGCGCAACATGTAGAAGTAAACGAATCAATTCTGATAGATATTCCAATCGGAAGTGATCCTGGAATTGCGGTTGCACTTGGAACCGCTGGTCTTGCTGGATGGCTTTCTGTGACATGGAGAGCATCCGTGGGGGAGAACGACGTAGTTGTTGTTATTGGTGCTACCGGAGCGGTTGGAAAAATTGCATTGCAAGCTGCAAATTTTGCAGGAGCACGCAAGGTAATTGCGGTAGGTCGCAATCAAAAACGTTTAGATAGTGACGATGTAATTGCGTCATCTAAAGTTCTGATTGACGAAGACCTTGCAGCGAATGTTCTCAAAGCTGCCGGGGAACCACCAACCGTTGTCATTGACATGACTTGGGGTTCACCTCTTGCGTCGTTATTGCCGGTCCTTGCAGGGGGCGCCCGGATTGTCCAAGTTGGTGCATCTGCATCTCCTGAAGCAACTTTAATGTCATCAGTTTTTCGGGGAAAGCAACTCAGTCTTATGGGTTACTCAAATTTTGGAGTTCCACGGAACATTTTGGTTTCAAGTTATAAGCAAATTGTGGATCTCGCAAATGAAGGGAAGTTACAGGTTGCGATTAAACGATTTGGATATATGGACGTAAAATCTGCTTGGCAAACCGCGGTGAGTGGTGAAGCAAAAGTAGTTATTGAAATGGAGAGGGCACAGTGATACTTGAAGTGATTATGCCCAAACAGGGTATATACGAGGGTGAAGTGACATTGATTGGCTGGGTAGCTGAAAATGGCTCGGATATCTCCGTAGGAGATGTTTTGTTCACAATGGAAAATGAAAAAGTTGAGATTGACATTGAAGCAGAAGACTCGGGAATTTTGGTTTGCACGCAAGCGAATGGCTTTGTAGGTCAGGTCGGAGTTGTTATTGGCTACTTGGTGTCGACGCGTGAAGAATTCGATCAATTAAATGTGATTCGTTGAATCAACGATGATTTCAGCCGAAACCCTTGAGACTGCCTTTCGGGAAATGCTTCGTATTCGATTATTCGAAGATCGAGTTCGTCGCGAGTTTGGTAAAGGCGATATGCCAGGTTTTGTCCATTTGTATGTGGGAGCAGAAGCTATTGCTGTCGCCGTGTGTAGTCAATTGACTGATCGAGATTTGATTACCAGTACTCACCGTGGACATGGTCACTGCCTAGCAAAAGGGGTTGAAATTGCTCCGATGGTTGCAGAGCTCTACGGTCGAAAAACTGGCCTATGTCAAGGACGCGGTGGTTCCATGCACATTGCAGATTTTACAAAAGGAATGCTAGGAGCGAATGCAATTGTGGGTGGTGGTATTGGGATTGCTGTGGGGGCCGCAATGGCTGCACAGACACTTGGTGATGGGCGTGTTGCCGTCTCGTTTTTTGGAGATGGCGCTTCAAGTCAGGGAGTACTTCATGAGTCGATGAATTTGGCATCTATCTGGAAACTTCCAGTTGTCTTTGTCTGTGAAAACAATGGGTGGGCGGAATCAACGCCAGCTACATACTCAGTTTCAGTTGCAGACATCGCGTCACGAGCCATTGGATATTCGATGCCAGGCGTTGTAGTTGATGCAACTGATTATCAGGCCATGCACTTAGCTGCTCAGGAAGCAGTCGACAGGGCGCGTAACGGCGGTGGCCCCACATTCATAGAAGCTAAATTTGCTCGTCATGTTGGGCATTTTGTAGGTGATGGTGAGCCATATCGCAGCCGTGAGAATCGTAGCGAAGCTCGAAATCTGGACGTAATTGCAACTACTCGTTTAAGTCTTGAGTCATTGGGCGTAAATGTCGCCAAAATTTTAGCAGAGGTTGAAAAAGCTATTTCGACTGAACTCGAAAATGCTTTTTCTCGTGCGCGTCAAGATGAATGGCCAAGTATCGATGGATTGGAAATGTATGTCTTCAATGACTAAACCTCAATTGGTTGAAATGACATTTTTGGAATCGCTACACCAGGCGATTGCGTGTTCGATGCGCAACGATCATCGTGTAGTCGTATTGGGCGAAGACATTGCGGGTGGAGCGGGACAAGGAGATGCATTAGAGGGAAAAATGGGGGGTACGTTTGGCGTTACAAAAGGATTAATTGAAGAATTTGGAAGTTCTAGAGTTCGTGACACGCCGATATCTGAAGCGGGAATCACTGCCGCTTCCGTTGGCGCTGCAATGGCGGGACTCCGACCGATTCTTGATTTAATGTGGGCCAGTTTCGCACCGAATTGCTTTGATCAGATTGTAAATCAAGCAGCAAAATTACAGTTCATGAGCGGAGGTCAGGTTCAGATTCCGCTAGTAATCAGAATGGCTGTTGGTGGAGGATTGAGAGCTGCAGCGCAACATTCCGACACGTTGTATCCGTTGTTCACACACATTCCTGGATTGAAGGTAGTTGTTCCGGCTACACCAGATGAAGCGTATGGATTACTCCTGGCTTCAATTTCTGACAATAATCCCGTGATATTCCTGGAGCACATGGCGCTCTATAGAACAAGCGGACTAGTGAATACCGAGCGAGGACCATTGGTGCTTGGCGAAATCGGGATTATCCGAGAAGGCATTGACATTACCGTCGCTTGTGTCGGTCAGGCTGTCTTAATGGCGTTAGAAGCGGCAGACGTATTGGCACTTGAGGGCATTGAACTTGAAGTTATAAGTCTAAGAACATTGCAACCGTTTGATTCGAACGGTCTGCGTGATCGTGTTGAAAAAACTCGAAGGCTTGTTGTGGTGGAGGAGGGTCCGCCTCGTTGTTCGGTTTCTACCGATATCTCAGCATCAATAGGCGAGAGTTTGTTTGGTGTATTGCTTGCGCCGATTGCACGTGTTAACAGTGCCCCAACACCAGTTCCTTTTAGTCCACCACTTGAGGATGCTCACCTTCCAAGCGCAGCAAAAATAATTCAAGCTTGCCGAAGCATGATGGGAATAGCCCGCTAATCGACTTATTCAGTTCTCATCAACACCTTGACGTCGTTGCGGACACCGGTTGTGAGATCGTTGAATGTTTTCGATACTCCATCAAAATCGGTGGAGGGTCCTAGAAGACTTTGAATTGAAAGTCGGTTGCTTGAGAGCAGGTCTCTTGCATATTCGAAAGAATCATCCGTATAGGCGAACGTGCCTTGAATGTTTCGTTCAGCGGTAACGACTTCAAAAAGTGGAATAGAAATCTGTGGAGACCCCAATCCCACAAAGCAGACTGTGCCGCCCTTCTTCACAGAGGAAATCGTTGCTGAAGCAGTTGCGCTTAATCCAACGGCATCGAACGCACGGTCAAACTTTGGGAAACCTTCCAACTCAGCTGGGGACACAGAGTTAAAACCCTCGGTGTTTGCGAAAGCTCGTCTAAATTCCGATGTTTCAGAAATCGTGATACTTGCAGCTCCCTCAGCTCTCGCGACTTGAGCGATGCATTGACCGATCATTCCTCCGCCTGCAATTAATACTGTTTCCCCGGAAGTCATTCCCGACTGACGAACAGCCTGTACTGCTACGGCAAATGGTTCAATGCATGCACCGAATTCAAAGCTCATTCCATTGAGTGAAACGACTCGATTGAAAGGCACAGAAATGTAGTCGGCAAATGCACCTTGAAATCTTGGATCGACTCCGATTACACGAAATTGGTTACAGCGGTTTGTTGCCTTATGGCCACAACTCCCACCGCAGGAAATTCCGGGATTGAATGTGACTTGAGTGCCAATGTTTGAGCTATTAATATTTGCTCCAACTTCGGAAATCCACCCACTTGCCTCGTGTCCCATAACCATTCCAGGTATGCGTCTTCCGGTTTCACCCGTATAGCCATGCAAATCTGACCCACAAATGCCCGTAAAGGCAATCCTGATCACGACTTCGTCAGGTCCGGGGCGAGGGATTGGGCGTTCTTCTATATGTAGTTTGTGCGGCCCATCAAAAACCATTACGCGGTTTGTATTCACTGTGGGATCCTTCCCCTTAACTGCAATTTCATTATGAAACCATCAATATTGTATAATATACAAAAGAGGTAATCTATGAAATTGGTCCGATTTACGACAGATAGTGGTCCGCATTGGGGGAGTCTCGACGGTTCACGTATACGAATGGCCCCTCCCAGTATTGGCTCATTGGAGGAAAATCTGGCGGATTTACTTCAACTATCAGAAATTTTGGCCCTTGAACCAACTGGACCAGAAATTTCGGAAGTTCAACTTCTTGCACCATTATATTGCCCCCCGCAATTTATAGGCATTGGACTGAACTATCGAAACCATGCAATTGAGACTGGAAATCCAATTCCAGCTTCACCAATTAGTTTCGGTTTTCTTCAATCTTCAATAATCGGTCCTGGAGAGTCAATAGTTATTCCTCCTAATTCATCAGATGTCGATTGGGAGGCAGAGCTTGGAATTGTTATCGGAAAGCCAGGCCGAGATATTTCGATTGCGAATGCGTTAGATCATGTGGCCGGTTATGTGATTGTCAATGATGTTTCAGAGCGGCAAATCCAGTCCAGTGAAGGTCAGTGGGGAAGGGCGAAGTCGTTTGATTCCTTTAAACCAGTTGGACCCTGGATTGTTACGCAGAGTGAAGTGGGTGATGCCGACAATTTGAAAATTGGTTTGACTGTTAACGGAATAGTTAAACAGTCATCATCCACCTCGGAGTTGATTTTCGGAATTTCGGAGCTTGTAAGTCGGCTCAGTTACTCGACTTCGCTCATGACCGGTTCGATTATTTCAACAGGAACACCTCCAGGAATTGGGAGTTCTCGTAAGCCTCCAGAGTTCTTGAAGTCTGGAGACATCGTAGAAGTTACGATCGAAAAAATTGGATCGTTAACTAATCCGGTCGTAAAACTGTAAACATATTTTCGGAAACTTCATTGGTCGCTCAGTCCCATGCGCTCCAAGCTTTATTGAGTAGTGCGACCGTTGAAAGTAGGTGCTGCTCAAGGGCGGTTGCAGCAGCGGCACTATCGTCGCGAGCTAGAGCTTCGACGATTGCTAGGTGTTCCATGTCTGCCGTATTCTCGCGAAATTCAAGACTGTACCTTTGATATCTTTCAGAATGTAGCCAAAGGGTTTCTATGAGCCGAATTCTCAGTGGGGAATTCGAATGCCTGTAAATTGAGAAATGAAAATTCTGATTCAGTTTGATTACCTCACGTTTGTCCTTTGCGTCATTTGCAACGGAAGATAGTCGGAGTATTTCTCTGAGTTTCTTGATATCGGTTGATGTCAGTTTCGCAACACTGCGAACAGCTTCGGTCTCTAATTCGATACGAATTTTGTATAATTCATTAAGTTCGGAAAGGGATAATGGCGCTACAAATGCACCTCGGTTGTGAATGAACACAACAAGACCTTCGGATTCAAGAACTCTCATTGCCTCACGTACGGGAATGAGGCTAGTTCCGCATTCAGCAGCAAGAATTTTGGGCAGAAGTTTTGTGTCTGGAGGGTACTCTCCGCTAACTATGCGTTGTCGGGCAAATGCGAGGACTTGGTCAACCGAACTATTATCTACTGGAGTTTTATGCATATTGGGTCTCTTTCTCCCTTTATTATGTCATAAATCTGCGGTCTGTCTTAATTGTGCTCCAAGTTTTGTGGATTCATCACCTCATCCAGGTCTGTGATGTGCCGATTTCGACTTCCATGAGGAGAGATGACAGGGTGCCATTCAGATGTGCTCTGGCTGTCAAGCACCGGCATTCTTGACAATGGCCTCAGATTCACGTGCTGCAGATTTGTAAATGCCTTTGCTCATCAGCGACATCTCGCTACGACGGCGTTTGTCGTAAACAGTTGCCCGATCGGCATGCACTGATGCATCGTCTGGGGCTGCCCAACCGGCGAGGTCGGCCAAATGGCATGCGAGACGCAAGTCGGTCTCGCTGAGTTCGAGTGCACGCTGAATCAATACATGTGCGCCGCCAGCGAGATGGGCGATTTCTTGGGCCACAACGGCATCGGGTGCTGGCTTGAGTCGTGATGCTGCACCGTCCCACCATCCGCCATACAGTCGCCAAATATTGCGCACGACAAACTCTGGCTCATCATAAAACGGACGCATGTATGGCTTGTCGAGAATGTGTTGTGGAACTTTGACTGAGTGAATAATGGTGTCGAGAGTTTCACCCGCGTTCATCATCAGGATCACCTGGGAAACAAGAGTCTCGAGCGATGTCGCGATGTCGTCAAGTACGGTAGCGATGCGTTTTTTGCCCTCGATTGGTAATCCGTGGGCGGGTAGCAATAACTCTGGACCTTGAGCAATCATCCGTCGCAATGCAGTTGCCCACTCGAGCGCATAGCGCTGAACTTTTTGTGGGTTGCCTGCGTTGGGGTAATTCCAGATCACAAAGTCGCCAGTGAATAGCCATTTCTTTTCGGGTATCCAACCCCAAAGATGATCGTCTGTCTCGCCACGAGCGTGATGAAATTCGACGGACGTATTGCCTGCCTGAATGATGAGTTGGTCGGTAAACGATTCGTTGGGGCGAAGTGTGGCGAGCGGTAAAAACTGCTGAGCGCCTTCTTCGAGCGAGAGGGCTTCACGCATGTTGCCTGAGTTTGGCTTCATGTCCGACTTGATGCCGCCGAACTGGCGCTGATTGATGCGCATATTCCATTCGTTGGTAGTGGTGTAGCGGTCAATGCGCTTCACGACGTTTTCATGACCAATTACATGAGGTGCTGGTGCACCTTTTGAAGTGGCATCGTTTGCGAAAGCGAAACTGCCACCAACGTGATCAGCGTGACCGTGTGTATATACAAGTGTCGAAATGGGTGATGTGCGCCAAGTCCTAATGGACTGAACAACTGCAGCGCCGCTACCCGCACCAGAAGCGTCGAAGCACATCAGGCCGTCGCCGGTGTCCCACACAACTGAGTGGCTGAAACTCTCGACGATGGCGAGGTCTGTTGCTAGCTCGGTGATTTCATTGTTGACTCGGTTGAGTGGTTGGTCGACGATTCCTGAGTCGATGACCTTGGTGGAGAGCTCGATCGGATGCATGAGCAAACTCTAGTTGTGGGCGGGTTGCACTTTTGGGGCTGGAGGTTCTTTGGGTAATCCCAGCACGCGTTCTCCCAAAATGTTGCGCATCACGTTGGATGTTCCACCCATGATGGTGTATCCAGACGCGTAGGCGAGTCCTTGGGTGACGTCGTCCCAGAGCGTTGCGTCCATTCCGAGAGTGTTGAACACAAAATTGGAGATTCGTGTTTCGAGTTCGGTGCAAAAACATTTCGTTGCGGCCGAGAAACCTGCTGGTGCTTGGCGCAGAGTTTCCCGTATGACAAGGATTCGACCAATCCGGTATCCGATTTCGATATTGGCAATTTCTTGACGCACAACCTTGTTGGTTGTGTCGGCTCGCTTGAGTGCCATGTCGTAGAGAGCCTTATTGGACACAAGTCGGTCGATTCCACCGCGCTCGTGTTCGAGTTGTCGCATGGTTTGTGAAAATGCTCCGCCTTGCACACCGACCAAGTTTGATTTCGGTACACGAACGTCGGTATAGAACACTTCGCAAAAATGACTATTTGTCGTCATATCCTTGATCGGCCTGATGTCGATGCCTGGCGTATTCATAGGCACGATGATCTCGCTGATACCTGCATGCGGTGGTCCGTCGGTGCTGGTGCGACAGATTAAGTAGCAATAATCAGCCACCTCGCCAAAGCTTGTCCAGATTTTTTGGCCATTGATGACCCATTCGTCACCGTCATCTTGGGCAAATGTTTTGAGCGAGGCTAGGTCGCTGCCAGCATTTGGCTCACTCATACCAATGCACCAGGTGGTTTTGCCCGCAAGCATGTTTGGTAAAAATTCATCCTGTTGTTGTTTGGTGCCATATGCAATGAGTGCCGGCCCCATTTGTCGGTCGGCAAACCACGAGGCAGCAATAGGTGCTCCCGCAGCGATCATCTCTTCAGCAATGATCAGTCGCTCAATTGCTGGTCGACCTCCACCGCCAAACTCGCTTGGCCAAGTCATACCTATCCATCCAAGTGCACCGAGTTCGAGCGAAAATTCTTTGGAGTAACCATTCATCCACGTGTCGTTAAACCGCCCGTAACGTTTGACAGCATCTTGGGCAATTTCGCGTGCGCGCGTGCGTAACGCGACGTGTTCCGGGGCCCACTCAAAATCCATTTTTATAATGGTAGGTGGTTGAAGCGTGTCATCGCCGTGTTGAAACTGCACCTAGCCTGTGGCGACACTGTTGTGGGGTATTCTTTAGGAGTCGGATATAAGTTCCGGTCGCATTCGGATCAACAAGTTGGAGCCCCTCATGGCCGCAAAAATCAAGGTTCTCAATCCCGTAGTCGAACTCGATGGCGACGAGATGACGCGCATCATGTGGAAGTTCATCAAAGATCGATTGATCCTGCCGTACCTCGATATCAACCTCGAGTACTACGACCTCGGAATTGAGCATCGTGATGCAACAAATGATCAGGTGACGATTGATTCAGCAAAGGCGATTCTGAAGCACGGTGTCGGAATCAAATGTGCGACTATCACACCTGACGAAGCACGTGTAAAAGAGTTCAATTTGAAGCAAATGTGGAAGTCGCCAAACGGAACTATTCGAAACATTCTGGATGGTGTGGTGTTCCGTGAGCCAATCATTTGCAACAACATTCCAAAGTTGGTGCCGGGCTGGACGAAGCCAATTGTGATTGGGCGTCATGCTCACGGCGATCAATACAAGGCAACAGATTTTCGTATTCCTGGTGAAGGCACAGTGACGATGACATATGTGCCGAAAGACGGCAGCAAACCAATCGAAATGAAGGTTGCCGATTTCACTGGTTCTGGTGTGGTGATGGGTATGTACAACTTTGATGAATCGATTCGCAATTTTGCGCGAGCAACCATGAATTATTCGTTACAGCGCAACTACCCGTTGTTCCTCAGCACAAAGAACACAATCTTGAAGGCATACGACGGTCGGTTCAAGGATTTGTTTGAAGAAGTGTTCAATCAAGAGTTCAAGGCACAGTTCGACAAAGCCGGGCTCACCTATGAACACCGACTCATTGACGACATGGTGGCGTGCATGTTGAGATGGGAAGGCGGCTATGTGTGGGCTTGCAAAAACTATGACGGTGACGTGCAGTCGGATATCGTCGCTCAGGGTTTTGGCTCGCTTGGTTTGATGACGTCGGTACTGACTACTCCGGATGGTCGTGTGATGGAATCTGAAGCCGCGCACGGCACAGTGACTCGTCACTATCGCGATCACCAGGCTGGCAAAAAGACGTCGACCAACCCGATTGCGTCGATATTTGCGTGGACTCGAGGCTTGGAGCATCGTGGCAAGTTGGATGGCACTCCAGCCGTTATTGATTTTGCGCGCAAAGTAGAAAAGGTGTGTGTCGAGGCTGTTGAGGCAGGCGAGATGACAAAAGACTTGTCATTGCTCGTCGGCGGCAACGAAGCACCGTGGCAAACAACTGAAGAGTTCTTGGAGACGCTCGACAGTCGTTTGCAAAAGATCATGGCGTAGATCGAATTATGCGCGCAGTCGTATTGCGAAGTCACGGCGGTGTTGAGGTACTGACATTTGAAGACATCGACGCACCTATTGCTGGCCCCGAAGAAGTACTTGTGCGGGTTCGTGCCACAAGTCTTAATCGCGCCGACTTGTTGCAACGAATGGGCTTTTATCCAAACCCGTTTCCCGATACACACGATGTACCTGGAATGGAATTTTCGGGAACTGTGATTGGTGTGGGTGCACGAGTGCGCGCATGGAAATTGGGTGACGAGGTAATGGGAATCGTGAGTGGTGGTGCATATGCCGAGCAACTCGTGATTCATGAGCGTCAGGCAATGCGTATTCCAGCAAATGTTTCACTCGCTGATGCCGCGGCCATCCCCGAAGTTTTCATCACCGCTTGGGATGCACTCGTAGTGCAGGGTGGTTTAACAAACGGTCGTTGGGCGCTTGTGCATGCAGCGGCTTCGGGCGTGGGTACCGCAGCCATACAGATTTGCAAAGCAATTGGCGCGCGCGTGATTGCTACTTGCTCAACAAACAAGGTGGATGCATGCAAGGCACTTGGCGCTGACGTAGTTGTTGACTACAAGACTGCAGATTTCGTAGATGCTGTGAAGGTGGCGACTGGTGGTCGTGGCGTAGACGCTGTGCTCGACGTGATCGGCGGCGACTATCTAGATCGCAATGTTGCATGTCTTGCGCTGAAGGGTCACATTGTGCAAGTGGGAGTAATGGCTGGGGGCAACCTTCAATTCAACTTGGGAGCGATGATGGGTAAGCGCGCCAAGTTGTCGGGGACCGTCTTGCGAGCGCGGCCGCTTGAAGAAAAAATTGCGATCAGTCAGCGCTTCGGGCTCGAAATATTGCCCTTGTTTGAAACTGGGGCAATCAAACCAGTGATCGACAGGCGATATGCATTTGTAGATATTGCCAAAGGACATACGCACATGGAATCAAATGCCAACATTGGCAAAATCGTGATTGATATCAGCGCTAACTAGCGCTTTTTCATCTCCACGTAATTGCGCTCGTCGACACCGGTGTACCACTGGCGCGGACGACTGATCTTTTGTTCTTTGTCTTTGAGCAACTCGGACATGTGTGCAAGCCAGCCAACAGTGCGAGGGATAGCAAACAGCACGGTAAACATCTCGACAGGGAAGCCAAGTGCTTGATAAATGAGACCAGAGTAGAAGTCGACGTTTGGATACAACTTGCGCGAGATGAAGTATTCGTCGTTGAGCGCAACTTCTTCAAGCTTCAGCGCAACGTCAAGCAATGGATTTTTCCCCGTTACTTCAAAAACATCGTATGCAGTCTTCTTGAGGATGGTCGCACGTGGATCAAAGTTTTTGTATACGCGGTGACCAAAACCCATGAGCCGGTCATCACCATTCTTTACCTGCTCAACAAAAGCAGAAACGTTTTTAACGTCACCGATCTCGTTGAGCATGTGAATTACTGCTTCATTGGCGCCGCCATGCAGTGGGCCCGACAGTGCTGCGGCTGCGGCTGCTGTTGCCGAGTATGGGTCGGCCTGTGACGAGGCAACAACACGCATTGTTGTCGTGCCACAGTTTTGCTCGTGATCTGCGTGCAGAATAAACAACACGTCCATGGCGCGAGCAAGTGCCGGATGCACTGTGTAGTCGTCGCCAATGCGGTACATCATGTTGAGAAAGTTCTGTGCATATGGCATCGAGTTGTTTGGCAACACGAATGGCAAACCAGATGAGAATCGGTAAGTCATGGCCGCAATGGTTGGGATTTTTGCGACAAGTCGAAGAATCTGTTTGTTGAGTACATCTTCATCGAAAATATTTTTGGAATCGTCGTAGAACGTGCCGAGAGCGGCAATAGCGGAAATGAGCATGCCCATTGGGTGAGCGTCGTAATGGAAGCCGTCGACAAAACGCTTGCGCATGTTTTCGTGAATCATCGTGTGATGAGTGACGTCGAAATTCCATTTCTCGGATTGCTGGGCTGTTGGAAGTTCGCCGTTGAGTAGCAGGTATGCAACTTCAAGGAAGGTTGATTTTTCGGCAAGCTGTTCGATTGGGTATCCGCGATAGCGCAGGATTCCTGCTTCTCCATCGAGATAGGTGATGGATGAAGAGCACGCTGCTGTCGACAAAAATGCTGGGTCGTACATTCGAAGATTTGGGTCAAGCTCACGGAGCGCCGACGAGGCAAAGACGCCATCTTTGACTTGAACAGTAACTTTCTTGCCTGTTCGGTCATCGATGATGGTGATTGTTTCAGCCATCTGGATTCCCTTCAATTTTGGTGAGGAGCTTCCTGTCCCCACGCTCCAGTTTAGCGGTTGCTTTGCTACAGAGGCGAGTTGTCATGCTTTCGAGCTGGGAGTCGCTCGCGTTTGTCACGCAGCATCGTAAATGCAGCCGAGATTTCACGTCGTGTTTCTGCTGGGTTAATCACTGCATCGATGTAGCCACGCTCGGCTGCCACATATGGATTGAGCAGTCGCTCGGTGTAATCGGCTTCAAATGCTGCTCGTTCCTCCGGTGTTGCACGGCGTTGCAAAATCGCGGCGGCTTGACCTGCTCCCATGACTGCGAGTTCGGCGCTTGGCCACGCCATGCACAAATCGTTGCCCATGCCCTTCGAGTCCATAACGATGTAAGCGCCACCGTAACTCTTGCGCAAGATGACACACACGCGAGGCACGGTTGCGCGCGCATACGCAAATACGAGTTGGCCGCCATGACGAATCATCCCGCGCCACTCGAGATCTTTGCCGGGGTAAAAACCAGGTGTGTCGACAAGTGTGAGGAGAGGAATATTGAATGCATCGCAGAAGGAAACAAAGCGCGCGGCTTTTTGTGATGCAGGAATATCGAGCGTGCCAGCAAGGACCATTGGTTGATTGGCCACTACTCCAACTGATTCACCACTGATGGTGATGAATGCAGTGATGACATTGGCTGCCCAACTCTCGCGCACTTCGAGCATGTCTTCATCGTCGGCGATTGCCCGAATGATTTTGCGCACGTCGTAACTGCCAGTTGCAGTGTCAGGAATGATTGCGCCAGCCTCTGGAGTAAGGCGATCGCCTGAGTCGTATGTTGCAACGTGTGGAGCAACGCTGTCGACATTGTCTGGAACAAATGACAAGAGTTGTTCGAGGGCGATGAGCGCACTTGCAACGTCGTCTACAACCAAGCTTGCTACTCCACTTTGGCGAGAGTGCGCATCGGTGCCACCGAGCTCGTCATTGGTCATCGTGATGCCTGTGAACTCAGCAACCATCGTCGGACCAGAAACAAATGCGTACGAATCTTTGGTCATGATCACAAAGTCACTGAGACCAATCAGCAATGCTGGACCACTCACTGCTGGTCCGGTCACAATGGTGAAAATAGGAATGATGCCAGAGCACATTGCCACACGGCGCGCTGCTTGACCCCAGCCAAACAACGCATCTATGCCACCCAAAATGTCGGCGCCAGATGACGCCATTGACAACACCAATGGCAGGCGTTGATTGAGTGCCGTGGTCGCAGCATTGGCAATAACTCCAGATGCTTCTGCAGAGAGTGCACCGTAGTGAACTGTTGGATCAATTTCGACCCAGACAACATTGCGTTGAGATTCGGCGAGCAACCGAACGTCGGCACTGACCGCACCCTTGACTGCTTGTTGCAGCTGGACTGGGGTCGACACCTTGCTCTTCAATCCCGTCACGCTTTGAGCGTAGGCGATGCTTGGGTGGATGGAAGAAGATCAGTTGTTACGCCAGGCTGACGGTCTCCACTTTTTGCTACAACATTCTTGGTGATTTCCAATGCGGCACGAGTTGGCTTATTTGGAATTGGTCGGCGTCGAGATGCCCAACCGACAACTCGTCGAGGAAGTTCGGGAATTGCAACTCTCGCGAAGTCACCCTTGAGCCATCCTGGAATTGCAGTTGCTGGAACAATTGCCGGTCCGAATCCTTCGAATGCAAGCGAAGTCAAAAGACGTACGCCATCAATTTCTGCTTGAGGTGTAAACGCAAGTCGTTGTGTGCCTGCTGCACGATCAATGATGCGTCGAAGAGCAGTATTGCGTGGCGCAAGCAAAAGTGGTTCAGTCGCAAGTTCGGCAATGGTGATGGTCTCGAGCGAAGCCCACCGATGTTTTGCGCTCACGAGCAGCACAAGGTCTTCGGAAAACAATGGTTCAAGAACGAGTTCTGGATCATCGACAGGGAAGTGAACGATGGCTGCGTCAAGTTCGCCATTAAGGACGCGCGGAATCAGGCTCGACGTTCCACCTTCATGGATAATTGCGCGCACGAGTGGGTGTGCTTTTTTGAGAGCGGGAAGAAGACGGGGCATCAGCCATCGTCCGGTTGTTCCGATACTTCCAAGCCGTGTTTCACCCTCTACTTCGGTATCGCTCGAATGAACGTCTGCTTCGATGTCTTGGAGTTCGTGGATAATCCGCCGAGCCCGCTCGACAACCACTACACCCTCGTCGGTAAGCGCCCCACCATTGCGTTCGACAAGCACCACACCGAGGTCTTTTTCGAGCCGGGAAATATGAGCAGAGACGTTGCTTTGCACGGTTCCGAGGGCCCGAGCTGCCCCGGAAAACGAGCCATGATCGGCAATTGCGATCAGGCTGGCAAGGTGTCGAATCTCCATACGCCACAGGATAGCCAAAAAAGGGGCTGACCTATCTCAAAAATAGATAGGGGATATCATGTCGTTCGCCTTGCGTGCTTACCCACGGGTACGCCATACTGGATACATATCGCGGTGGGCTCCCCCCAGAGCCCGCCCGACAGAATCCAAAATGTGGCTCCCCCGCCACAGGATTCTTAGGTTGAGAGGCCCCGCAGCAATGTGGGGCCTTTCCCATTTTTTGTCCCATTTTTTGGTTGTGATTTGGTGGCAATTATTTTTTGGAGAGTAGTGACTTGATGGCCATCACCGCTGCAATAAAAATTGCAACGCCCAACATGCGCACGCCGATACCTACCGAGAGAGTGGCGAGAAAAATTCCGATGCAAATCACGGGAATCATCAACACAGTGAACAATGCACGAGCAATGATGTTTCGTGGAGGTTTGCGCCACAACACGACCGCAACTATTCCTGCAACAAGTGCGGTACCAAGAATGATTGCTACGAGACGAGCAAGACTCTCCACGCTCGAACAGTAGTTGATCTATTTTGTTTTTGCTTGCGCAGTCTTTGCCGCTTTTGCTGCTTTTTCGACTTTTTTGCGCACAACATTAAGCGCGCTACCGGCCTTAAACCACTCAACTTGTTCTTTGCTAAACGTGTGTAGAGCCTGAAACTCAATCTGGTCTCCACCGCGTTGGTTGAGGTAACAACGAACTGGCTGATCTGGCTTGGGTGGCATGTCGCGCACGGTAATCGTGTCGAGTTCGCCGATCATGTCATACATCGCTGGATCGGCAAATGTGAGTGGCACGATGCCTTGCTTTTTGAGGTTGGTCTCGGCAATGCGTGCAAACGAGCGGGCAAAGATGACCGCTGCGCCGCGGTATCGCGGCTCCATTGCAGCGTGTTCACGGCTCGAGCCTTCTCCGTAGTTTTGATCTCCAATTGCTGTCCATTGCCTACCGTTGTCGCCATAATGGCGGGCAATTTCTGGGAAGGTGCGAGTTTGTCCATCGATCATGTCGATGCCTTCTCCAACAACATCGTTGTATGCATTGACAACACCTGCAAACAAGTTGCCACAGATGTTTTGTAGGTGTCCGCGGTAGGTGAGCCACTTGCCAGCCGCCGAAATATGGTCGGTAGTGCATTTGCCTTTGGCTTTCATGAGAATGGGCATACCGAGGAAGTCGTTGCCGTCCCATTTTGCAAATGGCTCGAGTAATTGCAGTCGATTACTTGTTGGACTGACGTTCACTTGGATATCCGAACCATCTGCGGGTGGGGCAATAAACGTGTCGTTGCCTGCGTCGTAACCGGCCTTTGGTAACACTTCGCCTTGAGGAATCTCGAGCTTGACTTGGGTGCCATCAGGTGCGGTCAGTGTGTCGGTCGTTGGATCAAAGTCAAGTCGACCAGCAAGCGCGAGTGCGATGACGGTGTCAGGGCTTGTAACAAAACTGAGTGTGTTAGCTGAGCCGTCGTTGCGCTTAGGAAAATTGCGATTAAACGAATTGACAATGGTGTTCGGTTTGCTCGTGACTTCCTTTAATCGATCCCATTGACCAATGCACGGACCGCACGCGTTGGCTAAAACTGTTGCGCCAATGGCTTCAAGCTCTGCGAGAAGTCCATCTCGTTCGATTGTTGCACGAATTTGCTCGGAGCCTGGAGTGATCAGCAACTCAACTTTTGCTTTCAGACCATGAGCACTTGCTTGGCGTGCAACAGATGCCGCACGCGTGATGTCTTCGTAGGAAGAGTTGGTGCAACTACCGATGAGTGCCGATGAGATCTCGAGTGGCCACTCGTTTGCTGTTGCTGCAGCGCCAATATCTTTGCCAATCTTGTGGGCACGGTCTGGAGAGTGTGGGCCATTGATGAGGGGCTTGAGTGACGACAAATCGATCACGATGGTTTGGTCGTAGGTTGCATCGTCATCTGCGCGCAGGTTTGTTGCAACACTGTCGGCGGCCTTGGCAATGTCGGCACGTCCTGTGGCCTGCAAGTAAGCCGACATGTTTGCGTCGTATGGAAACACCGAACATGTTGCACCAATTTCAGCTCCCATGTTGCAAATAGTTGCTTTGCCGGTTGCCGAAATGGTGTCGGCGCCGTCTCCGAAGTATTCGACAATTGCGCCGGTGCCGCCTTCGACGGTAAGCACGCGTGCGACTTCAAGAATGACATCTTTCGGACTCGACCAACCAGAAAGTTTTCCGGTGAGTTTCACTCCAATTACTTTGGGCCAACGAACATTGAATGGGAAACCAGTCATCACGTCGACCGCATCAGCACCGCCGACTCCGATTGCAACCATGCCGAGGCCACCTGCATTTGGTGTGTGACTGTCGGTACCGATCATCATTCCACCTGGGAATGCGTAGTGCTCGAGCACAACTTGGTGGATGATGCCGCTACCCGGGCCCCAGAATCCGATGCCATATTTTGCTGAAACACTTTGCAAAAAGTCGTATACCTCTTTGTTGGTGTCGATGGCAACACCCATGTCGATGCGTGCACCGACCTTTGCTGAAATCAAGTGATCGCAATGCACGGTCGAAGGCACAGCAGTAGTTGGAAGACCGGCAGTCATGAACTGCAACAAAGCCATCTGCGCAGTGGCATCTTGCATCGCTACACGATCCGGCGCGAAGTCTGCATAACTACGTCCACGTTCCATCTCTTGTTTTTTTGGGTTGGAGAGATGATTGATCAAAATCTTTTCGGTCAATGTGAGATTGCGACCGAGTCGCTTGCGGCCAAGAGCCACGTTTGCTTCAAGTGATGCGTACACGCCGTTGACGAGCTCGATGGGGGTTCCAGCTGTTGCAGTCATATCGATATTCCTCTCGCTGAATGATGAACGCTAATCAACGTGCTTATTTTACTGACTACCACTTGTCCCAATGCAGCACTTTGTCGAGTGGCAGACGATTGGCGGCCTTGAACTCGGTACCAATGGTGTAGGCAATCGGAAACAAACCGCCCTGCGTGATCTTGTCGTATGGAATACCGAGGAGCTCTGCGGCCTTCTTCTCGCCGTCCATCATCAGGTGGATAGTTGTCCAGGCCGAACCCATTCCACGTCCGCGGAGAGCGAGCATAAAACTCCAAACTGCAGGCAAGAGCGAACCCCAGGCGCCGGCGCCACTAAAAACATCGAGATTTTCGAGACGACCATCGATGCACGGAATCATGAGCATTGGCGCTTTTTCGAAATTCTCTGCCAAAAATGTTGCGGAGTCGCGTACTTTAGGGAGCTGCTCGTCGCGAACATCGCCACGCGGCTTGCCACTTGGAAGACTTGAGTAGATGGCCCAGTTGGCTCGGTAGATGTCGGCAAGCGCCTTCTTTTTGGCTGCGTCTTCAACAACTATCCAGTGCCAACCTTGGCTATTGCCGCCTGTTGGGGCTTGGAGCGCAATTTCGAGGCATTCCTCAACGATCTTGCGCTCTACGGGCTTATCAAAGTCGAGTCGCTTGCGCACGCTACGGGTGGATATAAGGACTTCTTCGGAGGAAAGGTTCAGTTGCATGGCATCTAGTGTGCCATGCCACGATAGAGATACACGATTTGGCAAAGGGGTATGTAATGAACGCAGTGCAACGAGTGGATGTACCTGGGGTTATTGAAGATCGGGTCACGATTTCGGTCGTTGATGGCATCGCTGATGTGAAGATGAATCGAGCCGACAAACGAAATGCGCTCGACAATGCAATGTTTACATCGCTGAGTGCCGCTGGTGAGTATCTCAAGAAACTGGATGGCCTACGCGTGGTGGTGCTTTCGGGAGACGGTGCTTCATTTTGTGCAGGACTCGATTTTTCATCGTTCGCACAGATGGCCGAGGCTGGTGCAAAAAAACCTGACATGAATGCTGGCGCGATGGTGGATGGTCGTATCACGCACATGGCTCAGCAGGTGTGTTGGGTTTGGCAAGAGGTCCCAGTGCCGGTGATCGCTGCGGTGCATGGTCATGCATTGGGTGGTGGAATTCAGATCGCACTTGGCGCCGATATTCGTATTGTGCATCCAGAAACTCAACTCTCTGTGCGCGAAGTGCACTGGGGTCTGATTCCAGACATGACGGGCACATTGATGCTGAGCCGACTTGTGCGACCCGACATTGTGAAAAACTTGGTGTTTACTGCGCGCGTTTTTAGTGGTCATGAGGCACACGAGATGGGCATCGCCACTCAGCTGTCACAAAATGTGCATGCCGACGCAATGACGATGGCTCGTGAGATTGCTGGTCGCAGTCCAGAGGCGGTGCGGGGCGCTAAAAAACTCATCAATTTGCTGGCAAATAGCGGGGCGGCCGAACAGTTTGCAGCCGAGCGTGAAACGATCGGCAAGTTAATTGGCTCCGCCAACCAAGCAGAAGCGGTGATGTCGCATTTTGAAAAGCGTCCACCAAACTTTGAATCAGGCAGTTTGTTTCGCTGATTAGTCGCTAGAGTTTTGTCACGGGCCAGCGTCGTCCCTGCGGATTGCATTTTGGCGATCTGCAAAAAGTTCAGACTGAATTAGGTCATCTGAACCGAGTATTCAATAGGACCCGACGACGATGCAACATTCAATGCCGCCTGCAAGCGGTTTATACGACCCACGATTTGAACACGACGCTTGTGGCGTCTCATTTGTCGTTGACATCAAAGGTCGCAAGTCGCACGACATCGTAGCGATGGGCATCGGTGCGCTGTGCAGCATGGAGCACCGCGGTGCAACAGGTGCCGAAGTAGAGACTGGCGATGGCGCCGGAGTGCTAATCCAGATTCCTCATCGATTTTTGTCGGAAGTCACAAATTTCGTTTTGCCGACTGAAGGAAGTTACGGGGTTGGTGTTGCCTTCTTGCCGGCTGACAAAAAGCTTCGCGACGCAGCGGTCGTTGCAGTTGAACGAATCATTGGTGAGCAAAACCTCGATGTGCTGGGCTGGCGCGAAGTACCAGTTGATCCAAGTTGTCTTGGCAAGAGCGCGCGAGATGTCATGCCAGCATTTTCGCAGATATTTATTGCAGACAAGGATGGTGCGCGGAAGATTGAGTTGGATCGCAAGTTGTTTATTGCTCGCAAGCGCATCGAGCACGAACTGCCAACAGAGTTGCAGACATACTTTCCATCCTTGTCGAGTCGCACACTCATTTATAAAGGCATGTTGACGACACCTCAGTTGGCAATGTTTTTTCCAGACCTCACCGATGCACGAATTGAGTCGGCGATTTCCCTCGTGCACAGCAGATTTTCGACCAACACATTTCCTTCGTGGCCGCTTGCGCATCCGTATCGGTTTATTGCCCACAACGGCGAGATCAACACGGTGCAGGGCAATCGCAACTGGATGCGTACGCGCGAATCATTGTTAAGTAGCAATTTGTTGCCAGGGCTTGAACAAGCATTTCCGATCTGCGCAATGGGTGGCAGTGACTCTGCGAGTTTTGATGAAGTGCTCGAACTGCTGCACTTGGGTGGCCGAAGTTTGCCGCATGCAGTAATGATGATGATTCCTGAGGCGTGGGAAAACAACAAGACGATGAGCGCCGAGAAGCGTGCTTTTTATCGCTTCCACGCATCATTGATGGAACCGTGGGACGGACCGGCCTGTATTGCTTTCACTGACGGAACACTGATCGGAGCAGTACTTGATCGCAACGGACTGCGACCAAGTCGCTACTGGGTGACCGACGACGACATTGTGATTATGGCCAGTGAAGTTGGCGTTGTCGATATCGATCAGGCGAAAATTGTGCGCAAAGGGCGGCTGCAGCCAGGGCGAATGCTGTTAATTGATACTGACCTAGGTCGGATTGTTGAAGATGATGAGATAAAGCAACAACTGAGTGCAACTGCTCCGTATCAGGAATGGCTTGATGCTGGACTTGTGGAACTGAGTGATTTGCCTGCGCGTGAACACATGGTGTTTAGTCGCGACAGCGTGCTGCGCCGTCAGCAGGTGTTTGGTTATACGCACGAAGAACTCAAAATAATTTTGGCGCCAATGGCCAAGAGCGGTGGCGAGCCGCTTGGGTCGATGGGTACAGACACGCCTATTGCCGTGCTTTCTGCACGACCACGCCTGCTGTTTGATTATTTTCAGCAGATGTTTGCACAAGTCACGAACCCGCCACTTGACGCAATTCGAGAAGAAGTCGTCACATCAATCGGCACTGCAGTTGGTCCCGAGGGCAATTTGCTCGAAGCAGGTCCTGAACATTGTCGACAACTTGTGCTGCCTTTTCCAATTATCAACAACGATCATCTTGCAAAAATTATTCATATCAACGACGACAACACGTATCCACAATTGCAGTCGGTTGTGGTGAGTGGCTTGTACAGGGTCGCCGATGGAGAACAGGGACTACGCGATGCGCTTGATGCAGCACGCACGACCGCGAGTGAAGCAATTGATGAAGGCGCTCGAATCGTCGTCATTTCGGACAGAAACTCGGACGAAGTCTTTGCACCGATCCCATCGTTGTTGCTCACAAGCGCGGTGCATCATCACCTCATTCGCGAAAAGAAGCGCACAAAAGTTGGTTTGATAGTTGAGTGCGGTGACGCGCGGGAAGTGCATCACATGGCATTGCTCATTGGTTATGGGGCGGGAGCCATTAATCCATATCTCGCATTTGAATCAATCGAAGACATGATTGCGGCCAATGATGGCGAGGGAGTAAACGGTCTCGGAGGAATTGACTCTCAAAAGGCAGTCAACAACTACATCAAGGCTGCAGGCAAAGGTGTGCTCAAGGTGATGTCGAAGATGGGCGTGTCGACAGTGGCCTCGTATACGGGCGCACAAATTTTTGAGGCGCTTGGACTTGGTAAAGAACTTGTTGGCGAGTTTTTTACTGGAACTGTGTCGCGACTAGGTGGCATTGGTCTGGCCGAAATTGCGACAGAAGTTGCTGCACGTCATGCAATTGCTCATCCTCATCGTCCAGATCAGCGCATGCATCGCAAACTTGAGTTGGGCGGTGAATACCAGTGGCGCCGCGAGGGTGAGCATCATTTGTTTAACCCAGAGACGGTGTATCGATTGCAGCACGCAACTCGTGCAGGCAGATACGACGTGTTTAAGCAATACACCAAGGCTGTTGATGACCAGTCTCGGGTGCTTTCAACCCTGCGTGGACTTTTTGAATTCACAGCGGACCGCCAAAGCATTCCAATCGATGAAGTCGAATCGGTGGCGAGTCTTGTCACGCGTTTTTCTACAGGAGCAATGAGCTACGGATCTATCTCGGCGGAAGTGCACGAGACTCTGGCGATTGCAATGAACCGAATTGGTGGCAAGAGCAATACAGGTGAGGGTGGCGAAGACGCCGAACGAAACATTTCTCTATCTAACGGTGACTCCAAGCGATCGGCAATCAAGCAGGTTGCATCTGGGCGCTTTGGTGTGACGAGCGAATACTTGGTCAATGCTGATGACCTGCAGATCAAGATGGCACAAGGAGCAAAGCCTGGTGAGGGTGGACAGTTGCCCGGACACAAGGTGTATCCGTGGATTGCAAAAACTCGCTACTCAACTCCCGGCGTTGGCCTTATAAGCCCACCACCGCACCACGACATTTATTCAATCGAAGATTTGAAACAACTGATTCACGATCTCAAAAACTCAAACCCGACTGCGCGGGTGCATGTCAAGTTGGTGGCTGAGGTTGGTATTGGCACTGTTGCAGCAGGTGTGAGCAAGGCAAAGGCCGACGTGGTGCTGATCTCGGGTCACGACGGTGGCACTGGCGCTTCACCTCTGACTTCGCTGAAGCATGTTGGCGCACCGTGGGAACTTGGGTTGGCTGAGGCGCAACAAACGTTGTTGCTCAACGGTTTGCGCGACCGCATTGTGGTGCAAGCCGACGGCCAGATGAAAACGGGCCGTGATGTAATTGTGGCTGCGCTACTTGGAGCAGAAGAGTTTGGGTTTGCAACTGCACCACTCGTGGTGAGTGGTTGCGTGATGATGCGAGTGTGTCACCTTGATACATGCCCCGTCGGCATCGCCACGCAGAATCCAGAACTGCGCAAGCGCTTTAGCGGCAAGCCAGAGTTTGTTGTCAACTTTTTTGAATACATTGCTCAAGAGGTACGTGAGTATCTTGCGCAACTTGGTTTCAAGACTCTGCAAGAAGCAGTTGGCCATGTTGAGGTGCTCGACACGCGACATGCAGTCACACATTGGAAAGCCAAGGGTCTTGACATTTCGCCGATCTTGGCAGTTGCACAGAATCCGTATCAGCAAACGCTGCACCATTCGGTTGTGCAGGATCATGGTCTAGGAAATGCTCTTGACACGCAATTGTTAACGCAATGCGTCAGTGCAATCAATGATGCAACACCAATTCAGCTTGATTTGTCTATTAGCAATGTCAATCGCACGGTTGGCACAATGCTCGGAAGCGCTGTCACAAAGAAGTGGGGCAGTGCAGGCTTGCCACTCGACACGATTTCGTTGCGCTTCACCGGCTCGGCTGGACAAAGCCTCGGTGCGTTTTTGCCGAACGGAATATCAATTCTTCTGCACGGCGACGCAAACGATTATCTGGGCAAAGGATTATCGGGTGGTCGCATTGTGTTGCGACCAAGCACTCGTGCAACGTTTAGCCCACAAGACAATGTGATTGCTGGCAACGTGATTGGATACGGTGCGACATCCGGAGAGATCTTTATCAACGGGCTTGTGGGCGAGCGCTTTTGTGTGCGCAACTCGGGCGCTACTGCGGTCGTAGAAGGTATTGGCGATCATGGATGCGAATACATGACGGGTGGGCGAGTTGTAGTCCTCGGCGTCACTGGCCGCAACTTTGCTGCAGGCATGAGCGGCGGCATCGCCTATGTATATGACGCAGACGGATTATTTGAGTCGCGGGTCAATGCAGAGATGGTGGATGTTGTGGAACCAAATGCGCACGATGCGTCGTGGTTGCGCGAAACGATTGAGCAGCATGTGCGGTTGACTGCGTCTCCCCTTGGTGCAGAGATGCTCGAGGATTGGGCAAATGCCTATGTGAAATTTCGCAAGGTGTTGCCACGCGATTATGCGCGCGTAATGGCGATCATTGATCAAGCAAAGATCGATGGTGTGAGCGACGAAGAAACATCTCGACGAGTGATGGAGCCGGTAAATGGGTGAACCAACAGGATTTATCAATTGGAAGCGCACGACACCAAAACGTCGCCCAATACCAGTGCGTGTTGCTGACTGGCACGAGGTCTATGAGGCATTTCCGGCTGTCGACCTGAAGCATCAGGCGGGCAGGTGCATGGATTGTGGTATTCCGTTTTGCAACAACGGCTGCCCACTTGGCAACTTGATTCCCGACTGGAACGATTTGGTGTATCGCGATAATTGGCATGACGCACTTGATCGATTGCATGCGACAAACAACTTTCCAGAATTCACTGGCCGTTTGTGTCCTGCACCATGCGAGTCTGCATGCGTTTTGGGCATCAATCAAGATCCGGTTGCGATCAAACAGGTTGAAGTGGAAATTATTGATCGAGCGTGGAATGAAGGTTGGGTTACTCCATTTGTTTCAACCCACAAAACTGGCAAGCGTGTTGCCGTCATCGGTTCTGGTCCTGCTGGTTTGGCGGCTGCGCAGCAACTCACTCGTGCAGGACACGATGTGGTGGTGCTTGAACGCGATGATCGCATCGGCGGTTTGTTGCGTTACGGCATTCCCGAATTCAAAATGGAAAAACGGCACATCGACAGACGCGTTGAGCAGATGACGCAAGAAGGAACAGAGTTTCGTATTAATGCCGCAGTAGGTGACAACGTTGACATTGATGTGTTGGTGGCGTCGCATGATGCAGTGGTGTTGGCCTGCGGTGCAACGCAATGGCGCGATCTGCCAGTGCCAGGAAGAGAGCTCAAGGGTATTTATCAAGCAATGGAATATTTGCCTCCAAGTAATCGAGTGCAACAGGGTGACATCTCAGAAACGACAATTAGCGCGCACGGCAAACATGTGGTGATCATCGGTGGCGGTGACACAGGTGCCGACTGCCTGGGTACGGCGCACCGACAAGGGGCACTGTCGGTGACGCAACTGGAAATCATGCCACGCCCGCCTGATGTGCGAGCCGATGAAAACCCTTGGCCACAGTGGAGTCTGGTGTTTCGCACAAGTTCGGCACACGAAGAAGGTGGCGAGCGAGTATTCAGCGTGAATACAGATCGATTTGTTGGCGACACGGACGGTGTGGTGCGAGCACTTGTGCTCAATGAGGTCGAGCTTGTTGACGGAAAGTTTGTGACTGTGCCAGGAACAGAGCGTGAGTTGCAAACAGACTTGGTGTTACTAGCGCTTGGATTTATTGGCCCAGAGAAAAAGGCGTGGCTCGATCAGCTTGGCGTTGCACTGGATGCACGCGGCAACATAGCGCGTACGGATGAGTATGCAACAAATATCCCTGGTGTATTTGTGGCTGGTGACATGGGCCGTGGGCAGAGCCTGATCGTGTGGGCAATTGCAGAAGGCCGCGCCTGCGCTGCAGCCGTGGATCAGCGATTGATGGGCTCGTCAACGCTTCCGACTCCGATCGTTGCATCTGCTCGTCCAATGGCATAGTGAACTAGTGATCACCGATTAATCACCTCTTCGCCTATTGTTGAGGTCAATGAAGAGCAGTACAAAAGCAATCCAACACGCAACTGTGATTTTGGCGAGCCTATTTTTTGTTGGAGCGTGTAGCACCACAATTGCGGGCACTGCAACAACGATCGTGCCGGTTGGTCCAACTGATTTTGCAACGATTCCGCCTGTGCAGTCAACGTTGCCCAACATCGTGACCACATTGCCTATCGGTGCGGTGGGTGTTGAACAGATTTATACGGTGCGTGCAGGCGACTCACCGAGTTTGGTTGCCAACCTGTACGGCATCATGGTGGCCGAGCTGTTGTCGTGGAATGGACTCGTTGCAACGAGTCAATTTCCATTTCCTGGTTCGATCCTCAAAATTCCGCCAACTGCAACGGTGAATAATCCGCAGATCAATGTGGCACCCGATGTTGCGGCAGGTCCAAGTCAGCCGGGCTGCGACCCTCGGCCTGCTGGCACATACAAAGTTGCGAGAGGTGACTCGATGTACATCATTCGCAAAAAGTTCTGCGTGTCGCTTGGCTCGCTACTGAGCGCTAACGGATTTAATAGTTCTGGAGCATTGTTGTACCCGGGACAAATTTTGAACATCCCTGCTTCTGGCAGTTAGAAGGTTTGTATTAATGCGCCGTGTTGCGGCGCCGACGTGAGTGGCGGTCAAATGCCAACTTGATAAGTTCGTCGAGAAGTTGTGAGTATGAGACACCAGATGCTTGCCACAACTTTGGATACATCGAGATTGGCGTAAACCCCGGGATTGTGTTGATCTCGTTGCACAAGAATCCGCGACCACCTTCTTCGTAGAAGAAGTCGACACGGGCCATACCTTCGGCACGCAAGGTATGAAAAACAACTGCAGCAAGTTTTTGCACGGCTTCAGTTTCGACTGCGGTAAGTGGTGCAGGAATCTTGAGCTGCGCTGAGTCGCTCACGTACTTGTCGTTGTAATCATAAAATTCACTACTCGGAATGATTTCTCCTGGAACAGATGTGCGAACAGTTAGGTTGCCAAGAACCGCAACTTCAATTTCTCGCCCAACAATCGATTCTTCAATAAGTACCCATTCGTCATACGCAACTGCAAGGGCTATTGATTCTCGAAGTTCACCTAAATTGCGAGCCTTTGTGACACCAATGGATGAACCCATGTTGGCGGGTTTCACAAATACCGGAAGTCCGAGAGTGTCGATTGCATGTTGAAGGGCGGCATCAGTGATGTGCTGTTCGTGCAGCGATACATATTTTGGTTGGGGAATTCCATTGACGGCGAGCAATTGTTTGGCAACACCTTTGTCCATTGCAACAGCGCTTCCAAGAACGCCTGAACCGACATAGGGAATGTTTGCAACTTCAAGTACGCCTTGCATGGTGCCGTCTTCGCCAAGTGGACCATGTAATAGCGGCAACACAACGGTGCGCTCATTGCTTCGCGCATCGGCGACAATCTGTGTAATCGAGATCGGCACACCCGTCGCAGCCAATTTGTCGGGCGAGTGTTCGGTAACGAGGCACCATTGTCCTTGGCGAGTAATACCTACTGTGGTGATTCGGTATTTGTCGTTGTCGAGAGCGCGAAGCACATGCGCAGCCGTGACACAACTGACATCGTGCTCAGCAGATTCTCCGCCAAAGAGCACGACGACGTGAATGCGTTGTGGTGATGTCATCAAAAACACGGTACTAGCAATTCATGGCATTGACTTTGCTCGGTAGGATTGCGGTATGCGCTTGATGGCTGCCGATGTGGCGAAGGCGACCAACGGAACACTCGTTGGTCAAAATGCCCATCTTTCGGGTGTCAGTTTTGATTCGCGCAGCGTGCGACCCGGGCAACTCTTTGTGCCGATTGTGGCCGACCGCGATGGACACGAGTTTATTGAATCTGCACTTAGCGCTGGCGCTGGTGCGTATCTCACAACTGGCAAAACATTCGGGCGTACATCAATCACGGTGCCCGACACACTGACAGCACTGTTGCAACTCGGTGCTTGGGGTCGTAACAAACTCGATGCGCAACTTGCCAACAGGGTGATTGGTATTACTGGTTCTGTTGGCAAAACAAGTACAAAGGATTTTGTTGCTGCAGCAATTGGGTCGGCTTTGCGAGTCACCGCAAATGAACGATCCTTTAATAATGATCAGGGTCTGCCCGTGACCATCTTGAATGCACCTGACGATGTACAGGCGCTCGTACTCGAGATGGGTATGCGTGGCTTTGGAGAAATAGCACGACTGTGCACGGTTGCTCGGCCAAACATCGGTGTCGTTACAAAGGTTGCGTCGGCGCATACCGAGCGTGTTGGAGACATCGACGGCGTTGCTCGCGCAAAAAGCGAACTGGTTATGGCGCTCGATGCTTCGGGGTTTGCAATTTTGAATGCCGACGACGATCGAGTGGTGGCGATGCAGTCAATTACTGGTGCTCGAGTCATTACATATGGTGTGGCGCCAACTGCGGATGTGCGAATGACGAGTTGTGTCTTGGATGAGCGTGCGTGTGCATCAGTGACGGTTGAGTCTCCATGGGGCAATGCATCTTGGAAGATGAATGTGCCGGGCGAACACATGGCACATAATGCAGTTGGAGCCATCGCGGTTGCTGGCGTAATGGGGCTGGATCTGCAGCGAGCAGCAGATGCCATAGAGAAGTCATTCTTGTCGGAGATGCGGATGCAACACCGAATTGCACGCAGTGGTGCATTGATTATTGACGATTCATATAACGCAAACCCTGCATCAATGACGGCAGCCCTGCTTGCCTTGAGCGCAACCACAGCAAGTCGGCGCATTGCAGTGCTTGGAGTAATGGCCGAGTTGTCAGATCCCGAACAAGATCATCTGCAGATTTCTCGACTTGCAAAGCAACTTGACATAGATCTCATCGCTGTAGATACAGATATGTACGAGGTGCAGTCTCGAACACGCGATGAAGTTGTGGCGATGCTTGCAACAGTAGAAAATACTGCAGCAATCTTGATTAAGGGTTCTCGAGTGGTGCAACTCGAGAAACTCGTATCGCTCTTAGTTGGCTAAGTGTTGGCCGGAGAGCGCTGGATGTTTTTTGTCGAGAGCCGTGATGTTGCATCGCCACGCAAGGAAGAGGGCGGTTGCAGAACTGATGAGCAACATTCCTCGTGAGCCGTATCGATCGATGAGTGGTCCGAAAAACATATTGCCAAATGGAATCAGGCCGCCAAACGCCATAAACCACAGTGCAAGTACACGACCTCTGACTTCGGGTTCAAGTCGCATTTGCACAACAGTCATCATGGACGTTGTCGTAAAGAAATAGGCGAACCCTAAAAAGAATCCTGAAATAAATGCTGGTAGGGGCGACTGCGAAAGTGCAAAGAAAAACATCGTGAGAGAGAACCCGGCAAAGCCCCACTGAATAAGTCGACGCATGTCAACGTGTGAAAATACTGTGCCGACGGCTAGCCCCCCAAGACATGCACCCAATCCCCATGTGGCATACAGCCACTTATAGGTAGGACCGCTTTCGTCAATCTTGAACGTAAGTCTTGCAACTGCAGGAAAGAGACCGACATACGGTAACGAGAACATTGAAAAAATAGCTAGTGAAACGATGAGGCGACGCACGACTGGTCTGTCGCGAGCGATAGAGAGACCAACGGTAAAGCGTCGCCAACCCTGCGTTGGGTCTGGTACAAAACTTGGAATATGTACATTGAGCAAGGCGAAGATAACCAAAAGATACGTTGCGGCGTTGAAATAAAAGAACTGTGCTGTTGTGGCGCCCCACTGTGAGAAGACCGCAACGATGATTGGGCCAACTACGCGTGAACCATTAATAACGGTGCTGTTGAGCGCGATCGCTCCGGATAAATGTTGAGGATCAACCAGCGAAGGCAACATTGCGGACCACGCTGGTGCATTGAGTGCATTTCCGATACCCACACCGAAAGCCGCTGCAAAAAGTGCCCAAATGGGCGGAGTGCCGAGTGCAAGCGTTGCGAGTGCAAGTGAAAATGAAAGTTGAACAACTTGCATCGAGACAAGCCATTTTTTACGGTTAAATCGATCGGCGATAACACCTGCAGGAATGGACAAGAAAAGCAGGGGTCCGAGTTGGGCGAAGATGAGTAAACCCACAACAGATGCCTTGCCCGTGCGGTGGTAGACGTAGGCAGGAAGGACAACATTTTGCATCCACGTGCCAATATTTGAGCCCAAGGATCCAAACCAGACAAGGCGAAAGTCGCGAACACCGAGTGCCGCGCGAGCGCTCCCACGTTGTGGCTTATGGATTGGTGTGTCGTTGGTATCAGTCATGTTCGTGGCGAGATCGGCAAGAATACTGATTATGGATCAAGCAAACACGCCTCAACTCGACCTTCACGCTACAACAGTGGAAGATTTAGCAGCGAGCGCGGCCACGTGCAATTCGCCACGCGGAATATTTTCTGAGTGCCCGCACTGTGGTTCGGGTCTGTATGCCGAGCATGCACACTTTCGTTGTGCGTCGTGTGGTTGGCGTGACAGTTGCTGCGACTAGTTAGCGCAAGATAAAGCTAGTCAGCTCAACGCGTCTTCGGGGCTCACAAAATCAGTTGAAAGTTCGCGAGCTACTGGCTCACTCGTGATGTGTCCGTTGGCAGTGTTGACTCCAAGTCGGATTGCATCACTGTGTGCTGCTGCGTCGCGTGCACCAAGTGTTGCAACTTGCAATTGATAGGGAAGCGTCGCGTTGGTGAGTGCATAGGTGCTGGTGTTTGGCACTGCTCCTGGCATGTTGCCAACTGCATAGTGAATGACGCCATGAGTTTCGTATACGGGTTCGGTGTGAGTGGTTTCATAGGTCGTTGCAATGCATCCGCCTTGGTCAACAGCCACATCAACAATCACCGAGCCGCGTTTCATACTGCGCACCATGTCTTCACTGACAACAATCGGCGCACGTGCGCCAGCAACGAGTACTGCGCCAATCAATAGGTCGGCATCGGCGAGCACACGCTCTATTGCGCCTCGATTTGATGCAAGCGTCGTTGTGCGACCGATGCAGATTTGTTCGATGTATCGAAGACGATCAAGGTTTTTATCGAGGATGATCACTTCTGCTTGCATGCCTGCAGCAATCCATGCGGCGTTGTAGCCAACATTTCCCGCTCCGATGACCACAACTTTTGCCGGACGAACTCCGGGTGCTCCACCCATCAGCACTCCGCGACCACCTTGTGGGCGTTCGAGATAGTGGGCGCCGGCTTGGGTGGCAAGTCGGCCAGCAATTTCACTCATCGGTGCAAGCAGTGGCAGTGACCCATCTTCGAGTTGCACAGTTTCGTAGGCAATGGCTGTCGTCTTCGATTTTTGCAATGCTGCAGCAACTGCTGGATAAGCCGAGAGATGCAGGTATGTAAACAGTGTGAGATCGGGTCGTAAATAGCCAAACTCTTCAGCCTTTGGCTCCTTGACCTTGACAACCATTTGCTGACTCCACGCGTCTGCGGCCGTGGGCACAATCGTGGCCCCGGCGGCCACATATTCGGCGTCACTGATGGATGCGCCTTCACCAGCGCTTTTCTCAACAAATACTTCAATGCCGAGGCGCTCAAACTCTCGTACGCCGTCTGGGGTGAGGGAGACGCGTCCCTCTAAAGTCTTGATTTCTTTGGGCACACCGAGTGTTTTGATGTTTGATGCCATAACCCGACACTACGCCAAATGGGCTGCTTCTAATTGATGCTCTGGTATTTCATGGCACTTGATGTCGCTGGTTAGTGTTGTCCTATGAAATCGTTCAATAACTACATCAATGGCAAAGAAGTCGCAGCACAAGATGGTCGCACGACCCCGATTATTGACCCGGTCACGGGCAAGCAGTATGCAACGGCGGCATTGTCGGGCCCTGCCGATGTAGACAATGCGATGAAGGCGGCTGCTGATGCATTCGATTCGTGGAAACACTCCACACCATCGGTGCGACAGAAAGCAATCAATGACATCGCCGATGCGATGGAAGCAAATATGACCGAATTGATTGAGGCTGAAATCGAAAACACTGGCAAGCCACGCGCCATTACGTTTGGCGAAGAAGTGCCACCGATGATGGATCAGATTCGTTTCTTCGCTGGTGCTGCACGAATGCTCGAAGGTAAGAGCGCAGGCGAATACATGACCAACTTCACCTCATACATTCGTCGTGAGCCAATCGGCGTGTGCGCTCAAGTTGCGCCATGGAATTATCCGCTGATGATGGGCGTATGGAAGTTTATTCCTGCTATCGCTGCAGGTAACACGACTGTGCTTAAGCCAAGTGATACAACGCCTGCGTCGACTGCATTGATTGCAAAAATTGCTGGAGAAGTGTTGCCTCCAGGTGTACTCAACGTCATTTGTGGTGATCGTGACACAGGCCGCTCAATGGTCACGCACGACACGCCTGGAATGGTTTCGATCACAGGTTCAGTTCGTGCAGGAATGGAAGTGGCTGAAGCCGCTGCAAAAAGTTTGAAGCGCGTGCATCTTGAACTAGGCGGAAAAGCTCCTGTCATTATTTTTGATGATGCCGATATCGAACTGGCTGTTGAGACAATCGCAATGACCGGCTACTTCAATGCGGGTCAGGACTGCACTGCAGCAACTCGAGTTATTGCAGGACCAAAGATCTATCGCGACTTTGTTGATGCACTGACCGAAGCCGCCAAGAAAACCAAGACTGGCAAGCCAAGCGAAGATGTGCTCTACGGGCCACTGAATAACGAAACACACTTGAGCAAGGTCAAGGGGTTTGTCGATCGCACACCAAAGCATGCCCGAATCACAACAGGTGGCTCGCAAGTGAGTGGTGCTGGTTACTTCTTTGAGCCAACCGTGATTTGCGACCTCAAGCAGCAAGACGAGATGATTCAGAACGAAATGTTCGGACCGGTCATCACGGTGCAGCAATTCAGCGACGAAGAAGAGGCGCTCAAGTGGGCCAACGGCGTTGAGTACGCGCTCGCATCTTCGGTATGGACACGCGACCTTGGTCGCGCAATGCGCATGACAAAAAATCTCGACTTCGGTTGCGTTTGGGTCAATACCCACATTCCAATGGTCGCCGAGATGCCCCACGGTGGATACAAAAAGTCGGGTTACGGCAAAGATTTGTCGGCATATGCATTGGATGATTACACGCGCATCAAGCACGTGATGATTAACCTCAACAGTTAGTCAGTTGTAGAAAACAAGAGCACGGGGGAAGCATGGAAAATAGCGAGCGCGGTTCAGTTGAACTGATCAATGTCACAAAGAAGTATGGTGACGTGCTCGCTGTTAATGGAATCAATCTGCAGATCAAGGCAGGCGAGTTTCTCTCTTTACTCGGACCATCTGGATGTGGCAAGACAACGACGCTTCGAATGCTCGCAGGCTTCGAACAACCAGACGAAGGCTTCATCCGCATCAACGGTCTTGAGGTGCAAGGCGTGCCTCCTTATAAGCGCGACGTCAATACGGTGTTTCAGCACTACGCGCTTTTTCCACACATGTCAGTTGCTGAAAACGTTGCCTACGGATTACGCCAAAAAGGAGTCAACAAGATAGAGACCGCAACTCGTGTGATGGAAGCGCTCGACATGGTGCAGATGACCAAGTTGGCAGAGCGTAAGCCACGCCAAATGTCGGGCGGCCAGCAGCAACGTATTGCAGTTGCGCGCGCACTCGTCAATCGCCCAAGTATTTTGCTTCTCGATGAACCACTTGGGGCACTTGATCGCAAGCTGCGCGAAGAGATGCAAATTGAATTGAAGTTGTTGCAGAGCCGACTAGGAATCACATTCGTGTTCGTAACTCACGACCAAGAAGAAGCAATGTCGATGTCGAATCGCATCGCCATCATGCTCGACGGACATATTGAGCAACTCGGTGACCCTGAGACTGTGTACGAGCACCCAACGTCTGCATTCGTTGCCGGATTTATCGGCCGCAACAACTTTTGGCAGGGTATTGCAACCGAGGACGGTGCCCGAGCCGACGATGGCACAGTGTTTGTGGCAACTCGGCC
>JBIKZO010000050.1:0-12187 GCA_044354675.1 Ilumatobacteraceae bacterium
GTGAGTCGTAAGTTGTCGCGACTGGCATTGTCGTGCATGTCGGCAACCCACGGACCCATCGGTGTAAAACCAGTGCGACTCTTGCCAAGGCTGAACTGTGGCGGCACGCCGCTGTATTGCAGCGTGCGATCAGAGATGTCTTGGCCTGCAGTGATGCCCGCGATATGTTGCCACGCATCTGCTTGAGCGATGTTGGTGCCGCCAGTACCGATCACAATGACGAGCTCTGATTCGTAGTCGCATGTTGCACCAACGAGTTGAACGTCACCACATGGCGTGTTGATTGAGCTTTGAAACTTGGCAAACATGAGTGGGGTAGTTGGTATCGGGCTACCCATTTCTTCGGCGTGTTTTTTGTAGTTCAGCCCTACCGCAAACAACTGTCGTGGCTGAGGCACTGGACAGTCGAGTTGTTCGATTGAGCAACTAGCCCCGTCTGTTGAACTCAGCGTTGCAGCATGTGCGCGAAGTGAGTGCCACACCGAATAGCACGACATCACATCGCTTGGCAGTGAGCCGTTGCTGGAGTGCTCAACATCTACAACCCGAAACTCGGTTGATGACCCAACAACAAATTGCGCCCGCCCTTGAATCGACGCAAGTTTGAGCGACATGGTGATCTCTTTGCGCTGAGTTAGATGCGACCGTAAGCGCTTCGTCGCTGCGCTTCGGCCTTTGCTCTGTCGAGACGATCTTTTTCTTTACGCTCTGCACGTGCACGACGCTTTTCGTCTTGTGCTGCTGCATCGACACTTGAACCACCGGTGGCGCCACCAGCGGTCGTCACTGGTGCGCTTGGAATTTTGAATCGCTCATCGGTATTGACAAGTTTGCGGAAGCCGCCGAGTGAAACCGAGTATTGAACAGCCATGAGGCGCACTGCATCGAGACCAAAAGTTTCAACAAGCGCTGGGATCACAAGTTGCAGATCTTCCAAGCTTGGATCGTCTGACTGATCGCCGAGCAACTCGATTGCTCGCTCTGTTGCGCCTTCACCAAACAACACGCCAGTGTCGAGGTATGAGCGACGCTCTTTCATTGCTTCACGAATCTTCAGTGCGAGCGTGGCTGGCTCGGTAAATGCGCCGGCAGGAAGTGCGAGCACCTTGGCAAGAGCATCGCGCAGTTTTTCTTCAACTGCTCCTGCAAGCTTGACGATCGATTCGTCGGTCAATGTGCTGAAAACTGCCGCGTAACGGCGCTCGATCAAAATGGTGTCTCGGGAGTTGCTAACGGGCATTGGATGTTCCTTTTCTGCGTCGTCTTGGCGACGCTTCAGTGTGTCAGGTGCGGGCCCTCGTTACTACATGTTTCATATCTTGTTTCTTTTCTTATTTCATCTCTTGTTTCGTATGATGTGCCCATGAAGGCAGCCACTCCAGCTCTCGTCACCCTCGAACAACTCGGTATTCACTACGTTGCGCACACGTTTGACCACGACGCAGCCGCTACGGATGAAATTGGTTACGGCAGGGCTGCCGCTCATGCACTTGGCGTGGAAGAGGACCGGGTCTATAAGACGCTTCTGGCCCAGTCAGAGAATGGGCCAGTGGTTGCGATAGTTCCAGTAAACACCCAGCTTTCACTCAAAGCGTTGGCGCAAGTGCTGCATGCAAAGCGCTGCGAAATGGTGGCAGCACGCGATGCGTCGCGCATCACTGGTTATGTCGTTGGAGGCATTAGTCCGTTTGGTCAGAAGCGGATCTTGCCAACTGTTATTGATGAGAGCGCAGTGCTGCACGCAACAATCTTTGTGAGTGGCGGACGCAGGGGTTTAGATATAGAGGTTGGTGCTGTCGACCTCATTGATGCGCTGCATGCAGAAATTGGCGCAATTGCAACAGTTAGCGGCTAACGAGGGCTTGCACTTCGCGAATGTTCATCTGATGTGATGTGCGAAGCGTGAGGTCGCCAATAGTTCCGTTCGCTCCCAGATTTGTAGACCATGTGACGTGCCACTGCACAGCAACTTCGGCCTCAAATAACCCACTTGCTTGTGTCGCTGAAGAATGACGGTAGGTGTACATGCATGGAGATGGCATGCGATCTCCAAATTGCGACATCCAAATCAATCCTGAGTTGTTGCATGTGAGCAGACCAGACCCCAAATTGCCGTCACCAGGATTGAAAACAAGTTTCTTTGGTGTGGCTTTGGTGGTGACCGAAATGATGCCCGCTGGAGTAACGATGGATGCGGTGACTGCAACGGGAATCCACAACAACGGGTTGACCCAAATCCATGTCCCGGTATCGACGAATCCGCGCCTTGCAGGTGGAGCAAAGTTTCCCCACATCGCTGGAAGATTGTCGTACACGATTGATGCGGCATGTTGTGCAAGTTGTTCGGTCGAGACTTGGGGGATCCAGTGGTAGGAGGTGGCCGGATCACGAGCGGGGCACGTGTAGTTGAACAACCGGTAGTTGGTAGAACCAATGTGCTTTGTTACGACTTGGCCGGGCCCGGTTGCGCTCGCATCGCGGGGCATTGACTCTGACCATTCACATTCGGGGTCTGCACCATTGCCATTAGAGGGTGATGCACCATATTCGACGCCAGCAATAATTTGGTCGCCGTGCGCCGAGCCGCTGACATCGATTGTTGATCCGTCAATTAACGGAGTTTGTGTTGCGTGCACCACAACCGAACTGACATTGCTCAACAGCGTTGCTGCAATGGCAATCACTACGACGCTTTTCGTGTTTAATTTCGTGTCTAATTTCACGACTTTGGGAATCCGCATTGATCAATATTGAATTTGGTCATGCTGGTTGTCCATGAATATATTTTCCAGACTCCGTTGTCTAGCGTGAGCATCCACGCCGACAAATACGAGGCAACTGCATCGTTGAAGATGATGTCATCAACGGGACTTTCGGTTGCTCCGCCATCGACCATGACAATCGAGTTGTAGCTACATGTGTTGACCATTGCGTTATTGGCGTCAATGATGCTGAGTGAGTCAATGCGTATAAGCGCAACGCCTGAGCCTGTGCGGGCGTGAATGTTGGCGATCGAAAAATCCCGCACACGCCGAGTGAGGTCTGTGCGCTGCGGAGAGTTTGGTGCAGAAATACGTGTGACATCGCATTTCTTCGGCGCAACCATGCACTCGTGGTAGTACAAATCGTTCGCCATGAAGTCTCTGCGCAATTGCTCAACCATGTCGAGAGGCGCATTTGTTGAAGCGTGTGTTGTTACCGGAACCGAATCCATCACCATGCTCATTTCGCCCGTTGGCGACAACACCAACTTGCCAGTGTCGAGTTGGAGCACACCTCCTTGAGTGACGCATGAGCACAACCCAAAGAGCACTGGGATGAATAAACATATTCTGAGATTTCTGAGTGACATTGAGGTCCTTTGTTTGTGACCGAATGTGGATATTGACATCCCAAAAGTGCGGGGGGCAGATCGTGCTCACAAAAACTGACGGTAGAATTGACAGACCTCAAAATGAGCCAACATCACCCAGACCTCGCGGCCGAACAGGCCCATATCGACAGGGCATATGAGTGCCTTGAGCGCAGCCGAACCGACGCGTGGCGCATTAGAACCCTCAACGAAGCTGATACGGGTGGCACGTTTCAGGCCCGCTACGAGCGCAACGCTTTTGACGAACAATTGGTGTTACGTCTGACGCAACTCGACCTGGGCGACGCAGCACTTGTGTTTGGACGCATCGATCGATTCGGCGAATCCGAAGGCGAGATTGAAAGTTTCCATATCGGGAGGCTTGCTGTAGCCGACGAGCATCGTGAGCCAGTCGTGGTCGACTGGCGCGCCCCAGTGTCCGAGCCGTTTTATCGCGCAACTGGTCGCGAGTCGATGGGTCTTGCGCGTCGCCGCCACTTTGCTGTCAATGGTCAAAAATTGTTGGGCATCGAAGACGAATTGTTTGGCGAAGGACACTTGGGTGTTGGTCATGATGAGGGTCTTGGTGGAGGAGTTGCGTCGGGTGTTGAGCAAACCGCAACAGGTTTGCGCGGGTACTCAACATTGTTGACAGCACTTGCGCGCGGCCGCACAGGACAACTTGGCGACATTGTTGCAACAATTCAGGCCGAACAGGATCAGATCATCCGCTCTGGTCACAACGGTGTGCTTGTTGTGCAAGGTGGCCCTGGCACAGGCAAAACAGTTGTGGCACTGCATCGTGCGGCGTACTTGTTGTACACATTTCGTTTTCCACTTGAAGATCAGGGCGTGTTAGTCATTGGGCCAAACCGCGTGTTCTTGCGTTACATCGAGCAAGTGTTGCCTTCGTTGGGCGAAGCAGGCGTTGAACAAGTGGTGCTTGCCGACTTGGTGCCGGGTCATCGCATTGGAGTGATCGATTCCAATGCAGCGAAGCGCGTTAAGGGTGATATTCGCATGGCGAAGGTGATTGCAAAAGCAGTTCAAGATCGACAGCGACCTGTGCGTGACGATGTTGAGATTCCTTATGGCGCAGGCTACATGCGCTTGCGTGCTACTGAGTCTGCGCGCATTGTGCGCGATGCACGACGACGTTTTCGTCGACACAACGCAGCACATCGCTATGTTGAGACCGAAGTGATCTCGGCAATGATTGCGTCGAGCCGCAACCCAGACGCCGATGTAGATACATTGCGCGACTCATTGCGAGACATTCCAGAGTTTCGTGCAACGCTGGCGCGCATCTGGCCGATGCTTGTGCCGGCCGAATTGTTGCATGACTTGTTTGGGTCTGCGGCGCTCGTGAAGTCTGCAGCCAAGGACGAATTTTCGGCAGAAGAATACGAATGCCTAGTGCGCACACGGAGCAACTCAATTGCCGAAGTGTTGTGGAGCGATAGTGATGTTGCATTGCTCGACGAAGCGCTTGCGTTATTGGGGCCACGCCCACGCAAAAACGGAAAGATTGACGAAACCGATGAGATGCGAGTGTTCGGACACATCGTGATCGACGAAGTGCAAGACCTTACGCCAATGCAGTTGCGCATGGCGTCGCGCAGGTCGCTCAGTGGAGCAATGACAGTTGTCGGAGACTTGGCGCAGGCGACAGGCCCTTTTGCACCGAATGACTGGTCGGACTTGTTGCAGTATTTGCCAACAAAGCGCGAGCAAGAAGTGATCGGCTTAACCGTTGGTTATCGAATCCCGGCTCAGATCATGGCGCTGGCAGACAAGGTGATGCTCGAAGCTGCACCTTCACTACGTGCTCCGAAATCGGTTCGTGAAGGAGACTTTGGACCCGACATCGTTGAAGCAAAGAGCGGTAAAGACTTGCTTGATGTAGTGATCGAACAGGCAAAGATCCTGTTAACGAATGTGGGTGAGGGCAATGTTGCAATCGTTTGTCCAGACGACATGACTGACGCCATTGATAGCGCGCTCACTGCTGCTGGCGTGGCTCATGGGCGAGCAAACACCACCGCACTCGACTCGCGTCTCACGGTTGTGCCCGTGAGCGTTGTGAAAGGTCTGGAATTAGACGGAGTGCTCGTAGTGGAGCCCGCGCGCATCGTGGCAAGCCAAGTGCACGGTTTGCGATCACTGTATGTTGCACTTACTCGTTCGACGCAACGTTTAACAGTTGTGCATAGTGAGCCATTGCCGCGATCAATGCAGAGCTAATTACTTCGCAAATTACTTCGCAATTTACTGCTGCGACTGAATCACCAAATCAAGGAATCTCAGCGCCTTGTCCGCATCTGCAGGACGTGTGCGCTGCACCGAACTAGATGCAAGATCGACAATGCGCTGCATGTCTTCGACCGTTTGATCGGCAGTCTCGCCGCCCTCGGCCTCTATTTGCGGCTTGAGTGCTCCCCAGATATTGAGCACAGTTGCAAGCGTGGTTTTGGCACGAGGCTTGTCTTCGTTGGTGATGGCAAGCGAAAGCTCAGACAGAGTTGACTGCATTTGACCAAACAGTTCGTTGATAGTTCCCGTTGGCAAAGTGGTGACAACTGGCTGAGCGAGCGTGGTCGGTGCAGCAAGGTTGATTGTGGTTGCACAACCCGCACTGAAAAATGTCAAAGCGCTGAACAACACGGCAACACAAACTTTTTTCATTGACGTAATGCTCACACTCTGCATGGTTCTAGGCAAGAACGAGAATTCGTGAACTAGTAAATTCATCCAGTGCTACATCGTTGTTGTCGACACGCACGACTCGCGAACCATCTTTATTTGAGGTGACGATCGTGCCGCTATGGCCAGGCTTGAGGTTGGCCTGTTCGAGAATTTCAAGAACGCCGGGTGCAAACTCGAGCTCTTCGGGAATGCGATTGACAGTGAACAACTTTCCTTCAAGAACATCGCTCAGTGGCGAGAGGCGCTCTTGTCGGTATGAAGATCCAGGGATGGGGTTGCCGTGTGGGCACGTTGTTGGATTGTGCAGTACTCGGTTCATTGCACTTTCTACGTCTTGGTTCATAATGTGTTCCCACTTGCCGGCCTCGTGGTGTGCATTCGCCCAAGAAAGACCGAGCACGTCTGTAAGAAATCGCTCGGCGATGCGGTGGCGACGAACTACTCGTTCGGCGAGCACATCACCGTCTGAGGTGAGTGAAATCTTTGCGCCACGAATAACGATCAAGCCTTCGAGTTCCATGCGCTTGATCATTTCGGAGACGGATGGGCGAGAGACTCCAAGACGATCTGCCACTCGAGCCTGAATGACATCAATATGGTCTTCGCGCAACTCAAAAATACATTCGCAGTATTCCTCAAATGCTGGATGGTGTTCGCCTGTGGTAGCCACTTAGTCTCCCGATGAGTCTCGTCCGACACCGCGTAGGCCTGCCCACACGAGATCTGCGACTTGTTTTCCGATTACTTCTGGATTGAATGCAATGTTGTTGTCGAGCAAATGGCGCACAACACCTTCTGTTGCGCCGATGACTCCATGTGCAAGAGTGCGCAAATGTGATGTGTCTAAGTCGATCGCGATCAGCGGAGCAATCGCATTTGCCGAATTGTCAACCACTCGGCGCACAGCACTTGCAAACTCTGCGTCATTGCGTGTGCCACTGTCGAACAAAAACTTGAAACGATTTTGGTCCGCGGCTGCCCACCGGAAGAACGCGATTGTTCCTTGCTCGGCTTGCTGCCTGCCACCAGTGGCCTGCACAGTGGCCTTGGTGATCTCGTTGATCATTTGAGTGCCTGCGTCTTCAATCAGCGCCAAAAACAAAGCGCGCTTAGATTCAAAATGTTGGTAGACAACGGGCTTCGTCACACCAGCCATATCGGCGATGTCATTCATTGACGATTCGTGGAAACCTTTGGTCGCAAATACCTTTAACGCGACATCTAAAATCTGGTCTTTGCGTTCGTGAGCGGGGAGTCTCGTTGACATGTATCTACTACGGTACTCGCGTTGTCGTCATGCGCCTATTTGATTGCTAGACGCCGTTTAATCTGTCTTCTTTTTCGGCGGATTTAATTGCGTATCCCAAAACAATGGCTGGGGCAAGCAGGATGGAACCGATGACGAGACCGGCTGTAGCAAGGCGACCGATGAGGGGCGTAAAAGTATCGATCAGCCCAACCGCAACTGCGACAATTGACACGCCAAATGCGAGATAGCCAAAGCGATTGGCTCGTTTCGTCCATACAGCAATAAGGCTGCGACGCTGCCTAACTGGATCAGGAGTTTGTGGTGTTGATGTCATAGCCTCAAACCCATGGTAGAGGGCGCACGAGTGAATAAAGACATCACTGTTTCGCTCGAATGGCGCGACCAAGTAGCGGTTGTCACAATCAATCGTCCAGAGAGACGCAACGCTGTCGATGTCGCAACGTTGCAAGCATTGCGACAGGCTCAGCTCGATGCACTCGCAGGTTCGGCACGAGTGCTGGTACTCACTGGTGCAGCACCAGCGTTTTGTGCTGGAGCCGATTTGGCGGGAGTACACGAAGACGAATTTCATGAGGCACTGCAAGTAGTACTGCGCGGGTTTACTCAATTGCCGTTTGTAACCATGGCTGCGGTCGACGGCCCAGCGCTTGGCGCGGGCGCACAACTTCTCGTGTCATGCGATGTGCGAGTTGCAACACCTACAAGTGTGATTGGTGTGCCAGCAGCAAAACTTGGATTGGTTGTCAATCACTGGACTGTCGAGCGCATTGTGCACGAATTGTCATGGCCCGTTGCTCGCGCAATGTTGCTCACTGCGACTACTTATACGGGCGCACAACTGGCAAGTTTTGGATCAGTGCATCGCCTCGGTTCATTGAGTGGTGCTCTTGAGTGGGCGAATGAAATTGCTCAACTTGCACCGCTGACGATTGAGGGACACAAGATCGCACTCGAGTCAACAGCAGGACTGCCGGATGTTGATGAATTGGTGCGAGCAGCACGCGAAAAGGCGATGCTCTCTAGCGATGCAACAGAGGGTCGCACTGCCTTTGCCGAAAAGCGCAAGCCGAGGTTTACTGGATCATGAGCAGTGTTATTGACTTTCGTGACGCTGTAGTCGTGTTCAACGGATTTCCGGCGCTAGCCGAAGCATCGATTGAAGTGCAACGAGGCGAGATTGTGTTGTTGCAAGGACCAAACGGTGCAGGCAAGACCACGTTGCTGCGCGCATGTGCTGGGTTGTTGCCCATCGTGCGCGGCGAAGCAAGTGTGTTGGGGGTTGACCTGAGTGTTGATCGTCAATCAGTGCGCTCGCGAGTTGGTCTGCTCGGACACGCCAACGGTTTATTCGCAGACTTAACAATTGGCGAAAACGTGATGTTCTGGGCGCAGATGGTTGGCGCGTCAGAAGCAGAAGTTGTATCAATACTGCAGCGCTTTGGCATCAATGGGCGATTGGCTAAGCAAAAAGTGATGCAATTGTCGGCAGGTCAAAAACGTCGCTGCGCATTGGCATGCCTTGTCGTGCGTCGCGCAGAGTTGTGGCTGCTCGACGAACCACATGCCGGGCTTGATGCAACTGCACGCGATGAAATTGATGCAATTATCCGCGAGGCATGCGCTGCAGGCGCAACAGTGTTGATTGCATCACACGAACTCGAGCGCGCCCGTGGTCTTGCAACACGAAGTGTGTCAGTTGTTGCTGGACGGGTGGTGTCATGAGTACACAGCTTTCACTCGGTCGCGTTGCGCGGGCAGTCGCAGCAAAAGATTTGCGCATTGAGTTGCGCAGCCGTGTCATCATCAACCAAGTTTTTCCATTTGCGGGTCTTGTGATGGTGATGTTTGCGTTTGCGCTCGATAATGATGATGTATTGACAAGGGTTGCAGGCGGTCTGGTATGGCTTGCCACCTTGTTTTCGTTGATCATCATTATTCAGCGTTCGTTTGCAGTCGATACTGCCGACGGAGCGCTCGAAGCGCAACGAGTTGCGGGTCTTGATCCAGCCGGGATATTTGTTGGTAAAGCACTTGCAGTGATGGTGCAACTGGTCACGCTTGAGATCATGTTGTTCGTTGCCGCAGTTGTGTTGTATCGAGTGCAATTACATGCAGATGGAGTAGTGCTGTTGGTCACTTGCGTAGTGAGCGCAACGGCGGGATTGAGCTTCGTGGGTACGCTGTATGGCGGTTTGACTGCCGGATCACGAGGGCGAGAAACATTGCTGCCTTTGTTGATGCTGCCGGTTGTTGCACCAGTACTTATTGGCGCAACTCGCGCCACTGAGTCGGCGTTTAATAGTGGAGGAGCAGCGGTGTCGGATGGCTGGCCATGGGTTGGAGTGCTCGTTGTCTTTGCTGCCGCATTTGGGCTCGGCGGAATTTTGTCATTCGGATCGCTGATTGAGGAATAGAGGATAGTCATCGATGAACGCACAAACATTTAATGCGCGAGTTGCGACTCCAACAACACGGTTAATCGGTGCGATGGCAATTGTGTCAATGGCTTGGGTCGTGATTGGTGGATTGATCGTCACTCCGAAAGATATTGATCAGGGTGACGCGGTGCGAATTATGTACGTGCACGTGCCCACTGCATGGGTTGCATATCTTGCATTCATCGTTACTGCCTTGGCGTCAGCGTGTTGGTTGCTCAGTCGCAAGCATTCAATGGGTTTTGACCGTGTGGCAGGAGCATCTGCAGAAGTCGGCGTGATCTTTATGGCCATGACTTTGCTGAGTGGCAGCCTGTGGGGCCGCATTACTTGGGGTACTTATTGGGCATGGGATCCACGACTGACAACAACATCTTTTTTACTAGTGACCTACATCGGTTACTTGGCAGTGCGCGGTCTTGGAGGTTCGGTCGAACAACGTGCGCGCAGGTCGGCAGTGATAGCGCTGCTTGCAGTTCTCGAAATTCCACTTGTGCACTTCAGTGTGTTGATGTGGCGTTCATTGCATCAGAAGGCAAGCGTGCTGAGTGGCGATGGTGATATCAAGATGGATGGATCGATGCTGACCACGCTGTTGGTAGGAGTGATCGGTTTTACGATGACCTTTGCATGGTTGGTCATGCATCGTCAACGGGTGCTCGCAATGCAGGACGCGATGCAGATGACACAACTTGATGCTGCACTGCGCGAACGCGCAAGCGAAAGTGCCAATGAAAGCAGCAGGGCGAAGTAATGGATCATCTTGGGTTTATTGCTGCGGTCTATGGCACGACATTTGTTGTGATCGTCGCTCTCGTTGTTAGAACTCTTTCGCAGGGTCGCGATTTGGCAAGCAAAGTTGCTGACAAGGACAAACCTTGGACTTAACTCCGCGCACTTCGTCCGATAACGCGCCTCTCGCACCACGTAAGCGCAATGCAAGATGGGGTTACGTCGCGTTGCTGATCGTGATTGTGGTCGCAGGTGGCACCATCGTCACCCAGTTTTTAACTTCAGCAATTGACTACTACTGCAACGTTGACGAAATTGGAAACCGCGATGGGTGCGAGCCGGGTAGGCGCATTCGGGTGCAGGGCACTGTTGAAACTGGATCATTGAAGTCGGTCAATAACTCCACAAACTTTGTGATGATTTTTAATGAGAAAACCATGCAAGTTGTGTATGAAGGCGACCCTGGAGGAATTTTTCAAGAGTGCATACCGGTTGTTGCACAGGGTCGTTTGGTTGGCGAAGTTTTCGAGGCAACACGTATTGAAGTGAAACATTCCAATACATATGCTGCCGACAACGAAGACCGATTGGAAAAAGCAGAGGCACAGGAATGTTCGCCGCAGGCGGGGTAAGCAGCTCAATCGGGCGAGCGTTCTTGCTCGTTGGCATCATCGGGTCGCTGTTTGGTGCACTTGCCTCGATCAGTAGTGCACGTTCACGAGATCAGTCTGTTGCACGACTGATACCACGATTTGCGATTCTCATATTTGCCGCGGCTGTGGGTGCGTTTGCGACCATGGAATACGCGATGATCACGCGTGATTTTTCGATGGCGTATGTGCAAAAAGTTGGTTCAACAGCAACGCCCGCGCTCTACAACTTTGCAGCAGTGTGGAGTGCTCTTGAGGGATCGCTTTTGATGTGGGTTCTTATTTTGGCGGGCTACACCTTGGCCGTTTGTTTTTGGTTGCGCAAAAAAATGGACGACGTGTTGGCCAACTGGGCAATGGGGGTGATGTTCATTGTCTCGATGTTTTTCTTTTTGCTGTCGTTCGGTCCAGCAAATCCGTTTGCTGTAGGTGCACCCGGAGTATTTGACGGACCAGGGCCAAACCCGCTGTTGCAAAATCACATCTTGGTGATGTTTCATCCACCGCTGTTGTATTTGGGTTATGTAGGAGTGACAGTGCCGTTCGCGTTTGCAATTGGCGCACTTGTTACAGGCAGGGTCGGTGAAGGTTGGCTCTTGGCCACCCGCAGGTGGACGCTATTTGCGTGGGGGTTTCTCACATTCGGAATCATCCTTGGCAGTTGGTGGAGTTACGAAGTATTGGGATGGAGTGGCGTGTGGGCATGGGACCCAGTTGAGAACGCATCACTGCTTCCATGGATCACTGCAACCGCATACATTCACTCGGTGTTGGTGCAAGAACGTCGCGGCATGTTGCGAGTGTGGAATCTTTCGTTGCTTGTTTCCACATTTAGCTTGACGATTCTTGGCACATTTCTTACTCGTAGCGGTGTGCTCAACAGCGTGCACGCATTTAGCGAAAGCGCCATCGGCCCATGGTTGCTGGCGTTCTTTGCCATCATCGTGATTGTTTCGATTGGTCTGATCGGTTGGCGCGGTGACAGGTTGCATGCGCCGGGCAGCATCGACTCGGTTGTCTCGCGTGAGGGCGCGTTTTTAAT
>JBIKZO010000051.1:0-12060 GCA_044354675.1 Ilumatobacteraceae bacterium
GTTACTTGAAATAGTTGAGCAGTGCGACAAAGAATCGGTTGCGCTTGGCTCTCGTGTTGAATCAACACGCGAAGCACTCACAGTTGCCGAGCAGTTGTTACGCGCCGCTCGTGCCGCAGTAAACGTCGAGATTGCTCACCTCACCGAACAAAAGAGTGCCCAAAGTCTTGTGGTGTCTCCGTCGTTGCTCTCGACCTACGATGCAAAACGCAAGCACCGCCCAGATGGGGCAGTTTCAAAGCTGAATGGCCCAACTTGCAGCGGTTGCCACCTCGATTTGCCAAAGAGTGAAATTGATCGCCTGCGCAAACTTCCCCCCGATGAACTTCCAGAGTGCCCGCATTGCGGTTGCTTCATCGCGATGTAGGCACGCAGTCATGCTGTTTTGGTTTATCGGCACGTCGGTTGCATCGGTTTGGAGCGTTTTTCGTGACCCAAAGTTTGCCTATCGCTGGGTGATTGCTGGGGCGCTCGTGCCTGTGTTTAGCGTCGTGACCGTGGTGGGGTTCCTGGTTGCTGTGATGTTGTTGACGATCGGCAAAAATGCCAGCAAGAAGACAGTCAGAAAGAACTTTCTGGCTTTGACAATCGGCCTTTTTATGCATCTGGTCTTCGATGGAGCGTTTCTGAGTACCAAGATGTTCTGGTGGCCGCTAGCCGGCCTGTCCCTAGATGGGTACGCAATACCGCTCGTAGAACGTGGTTTTCTCAATATTCCTTTTGAAATTGTTGGTGTAGGCCTCATGCTGTGGACGAAAAAACAGATCAAACCCTTACTCTGAAAGGTGTTCTGGTGATTCTAGAGATGGCGGGAAATACGAACATCTGTTCGTAAAAGTTAGTGAGAATTACTTGTGAGGGGTAAACTATTTTCACCCCACGAAAGCGAGTTTTTATTCCTTCGTACCCCCACCGTTTACCCCTCATTCGTCGCGTATTCACATCAGCTGTGCTCTTTTGCTTTATGTCTGGCACCTTGGCGATGGCCAAATCGGTCGATGAATCCACTGGAGACTCATCAAAGAAACATTCGGTCATACGAAACGTGTCAGCTGGGCTGGCATCGCAGGTGATAATCGATGGTCTAGATTTTGTGCCTCCAATGCCATACGGCTCACTGTGTCCGCAGTGGTACGACCTGGCGATGCAGTTTTTTCCCCCAGCCGAGTGGAACACCATCGATTTCTTGCTCAACCGAGAATCCAGGTGTGATCTGCAGGCTCTTAACCCCAAAGACACCAACGGCAAACCCAGCTATTCGCTTTTTCAGATCAATGCCTTCTGGTGCAGCCCCACCAAGCATTACGACCAGGGCTTCTTGCAGGAACACGGGGTTTTAACCACATGCGAAGAACTCTTTGAGCCCGAAACCCAATTTAGGGCTGCTCGGGCCATTTACGTTGAAGGCCTCGTGCGTCATGGCAGGGGATGGCGTTCATGGGGAAATTACCCCGAGACCCGCTGACGCTTCGGTTCGAGCCTCTAGCACTGAAAGTGCAATGAGAGCACCAATGACAAAACTTGCTCCAATTACACGATTGATTGTGAGTTCTTCGCTCAGGAAGATGATTCCAGCAGCGATGGCGAGAACTGGTTCGAGTGTGGTGAGCACCGACACTGTGCTTGGCCCTACGCGCTTGAGACCAGCATAGGAAGCGAGTAGGGGTGTGATTGTGCCGAACAGAACGAGGCCAGCAACATATCTCCACGCAACTGAATCATGAGGAAATTCGGTTGTCAGAGATCCGGGTGACAACACAATCAGTATCCAATAGGTAAGTGCACAGCCGGCGTTAACGAGGACCACACTCGTAATCACATCTGTTTGTTTAAGCGAGTAGGACATGCCCAGCAGATAAATCGTAAAAAAGAACGCCGAAAGAAGAACGAGCACAACTGCGCCTTTGCTTGCATCTCCTATCTGTCCAGCAGTGATAAAGACTCCAATGAGTGTGAAGACCATAGAGACTGCGATATTGCGTGTTGGTCGTTTTTTCGAGATGAGCCATGAACCAAGCACGATAAATAGTGGATTCGCGTAAAACAGCACGATTGCGAGACCAGTGTCGATGTCGTTGATTGCAATGAAATATGTCAGTGAAATGCCTGTTATTGAGGCTCCCCACAGCAATAGCAGCGCTGATCGTTTGACCGTGGGCCATGGTGTGTCGCGCACCATGAATGCACGAATAACAAACATCAAGATTGCGGCAAGGGTAAATCGAACAGTCATTACGCCCATGGCGTTGGTGTCATACGCATAGAGTTTTTTGGTAAACGTAGGCACGATCGCAAAACCGGTGCTGGAAAGAAACACAAACAACGTTCCGATGACACGCTGGTTCTTTGGCACTCGTTGTTAGCCGTTCCACATGTTGTTGTCGACTAATCGTTTGATCCAGTCGACGGTGAGATTCGGGTCAAATATTGGGCTTGGAGCAACAGCCAAATCTGTACCGCCAGATGCAACTAAGTCTCGCATCGACTCGATTGCTTCAATACGTCCTTGGTAGGTGTAGGGAGATGATTCTGTTGCTACCAGAAATCCGATGATACCCATAGCACTTATCCATAAGGTGGTCACGATGGTGAAGATATGCCGTGATGCGACCTGCTCAAGTAGAGACTCGATGCCGATGAACACAAGAGGAATGACAAAGATGGCCCCCAAGTACACATAACGACCTGATGCCGGTTCATCGAAAGTGACGCGCGAAAAACCGGTGATGGAATAGAACAACACCGAACCGACCGCCATGCAGAATGGCATCAAGACTGCTTTTGACTTGAGGGACTTCTTGTAAAGACCCAAAAAGCACAAGACAATCAGGAAGGTGGACGAACCACTGATATGGGAAATTGCTTCGAGCGAACCTTGTAAACCTTTGATCACATACTGTGCAATTTGTTCCGTCTTGTTGAAGGTCGTGTATTGCGTGTCGCCTTTGACTCCGTGGTTCAGCGTTCCGTATTCAACAAACCACATCAGCCAGAGCGCTGCTGGCGGAACGGCAATGAGGAGTGCGCGCTTGAACTGGCGTTGGAGTATCAAGAACAGCGCGATTATGGCAATGATGGGAATACTTGTGCCCGCGCATAAAACCGCAATGACTCCGAGCAGAGTAGCAACGATGTCGCGTTTGGAGATGTCGCCGTCGTGGTCTACCAAAATCAATTGGTACAACCCAAGGAAAATTGGTGCAACGTGCGCCATGTTTGTTGCCATCATCAACACTTCGTAACCCGCGGACATAAATGCAACGCAACAAACTGCGCTCAATGCTGTCAGTGTTGAGGCGCACCTTTTCTTGAGAATCAACGCAATTGCAAACAGAATCGCAATGTGCATAAAAATCGCGGGAAGCATGTAAACGAGATGGTTGTCGAGTCCAAAAACGTTTCCAAGTCCAATAAACACGAGTATCGGTAGTGCGACAAGATGGTCATTATGTGGCAGCAGAAGAGCCTGCGACCAGTTGCCATCGGATGCCGCAAAATAGCGATCGGTGAGAATCGCAAAGTCGTCTCCGATGAACCACGTGTGTCGGTTGATCCACAGCGAGAGCGCAAAGGAGATAATCGCGACGACACCGACCGACCCATAAAACTGGCGGCGCGTAAATGCGTTGATATTCACCCTCTAACCCCATCTCGCGTACAGATTAAAAATGCAATTGCGGGGCAAAGTTATCACACGCATCGTTTGATGCTGATGCTGATGCCGATGCCGATGTGATTACTCATGAAGTGACGGTGAGTCGATCTATAAGCGGGGTTCTGTAGTCGTCGCAATTTCTCGCGCCAACCGATGACCATCCCTCTTTGCAACCTACCCGAGGGTTGTTGACTACAAGTAGTCAACGAACGGACCGCTCATGCCCTCTGCATGGTCTTGCTTCGAGTGTTGATACCAAGCCGCACAAATTGCTTCGTACGCTGGTGCGCTCTTACCGCACCGTTTCAGCCTTACCTGTGACGATGACCTTGCGATCACTGCCCATCGGCGGTTTGTTCTCTGTTGCACCATTCGTCAAGTCACCCCGACCTGGCTCTCGCCAGCACTCTGTCCTGTGAAGCCCCGACTTTCCTCAGCCAAACATTGCAAGCAATATCCAGCCGCGATCATCCGAACGACTCACCGTCGAGGTTGAGTCTACGGGCGAGAAAAAAGTGCTGTGTACGAGATTATTTAGCAGGAGATCTCGTCATAGACGAGACCATTCAAACTCGGGGTTTCCATTGAAAGGCTTGTCTTTGCGCCTTCCGAGTTTGGTGCTCCAAGTGAAAACTGAATGCTGGAAAGACTGCCAAATGCAGATGGCACTGACGCAACCTTTGCTTTACCAGTTGCTTCATCGGTGCTCGGGCCGATAGCAAGGTAGCCAGGGTTGAGTACTTGCGCAAGCACAACTGCATGACGGGCTTCGTCTTGACCAACACGCATTGCGCTGCCACGAAGTTTTGGTTCAGCCAATAGGGCAACAACACCTTGGTATGTCTGTGCAGCCAAGTTTTCGAGTGCGTGTGCGAGTGTTACTGCATCTCGTGCAGCATCGGCATTGCCGTCAGCGGTAATCAGTTTGAGCGCCGGGTCAACATAGAGACTGCTTACACGTGTGTTGGCGCACTCGTGGGCCTTGCCGCCGTAGCCAACGACCAGTGCGTTGATTGCTGCGGCATGACTGATGTGATCATCGCGAAAGCGCTTGACTGCATCCTTGAGCGATGCATATTCGCCTGTGAGGAGTCCGCCATCCAGCACCTGTGTATATGTATCGATTGCGTTGTACTCGAGTGATGCTGCTGTGCGCAACAACACGGTGTCAGAGATAACGACTTGACCAAGAGCGGTAGTTGGGGGCACTGTGCCAGCACTCGCAATGTTTGAGCTTTCGACTACACCAGATTGTGCGCCGCATGCAGCAAGAAATGTGATGCCAGCGATAGAGAGCCCACTGATCTTGAGCAGTTCGCGGCGAGTCAAGTTGTTGAAGTCGTTCACGGTGCCACCGTCGTTTCTGTGGTCGTTGCCGCAGGTGCAGCATTTGGTGCGAGTGAACTTGCTGCGCTGTTAAGAGCGCTACTGAGACTTAGGTTTGGAAGAGTGCCGAACACTGCGGCATGGCGTGCTTCGACAGTAATGATCGAGGCAACGAGTGTTGCGCCGTCTAAGCCTTGGAGGCTGGAAAGAATGTCGGTGTGTGTTGCAACCATCGTGTTTTCTACCGACTGCAGTACTCGGCTCATCGCCTGAGCAGAAGTCAATTGACCGGCGTAAGTCGAAAACAGTGCTTCGTTGCGAGTATTGCTTGCTTCTTTGCCAAGCAATCCATTGAGCGATTGTGCGTATGCCTTGTGATGCTCGGAAAACATTTGCATCATCAACTTTTCGTCGGCTGAGAGCATTCCTGAGTCGATCGCTTTGAGATAAAGATCATGCACCGACAATTCGGCTGACAGGGCAAAGTCCAACAGTTGCTTGTCGGCGGTTGTTGGCATCTTGGTTGGCGCTGATGGTGCAGCTGCCGAAGTTTTTGTTGTCACTCGTGTTTCCTTTTTTTGGGGCGATAACAATCTAGAAGTCAAGCCCCGATAGTTCGGGTATCCAACCACTAGAGCGCTGAACTGCTTCATTCCACTGGGCTCTATTCAGTATTGAATTGGGCTGCACAACCGAGGCTGGCTTCCAAGTAGAGCAGGCTTCTTCAAGGGATTTCCATGTTCCGACGGCCACGCCAGCCAAAAATGCTGCGCCAAGCGTGGTGGCCTCGGTGACGGGAGACACCTCGATAGGTCGTTGCGTCGCATTGGCAAGCGCTTGGACGAAGGTGGGATTTTTGCTCATGCCGCCGTCAATACGCAATGTGTCAATTGGTAAACCTGAGTCGGCAATGGTCGCTTCCATCAGGTCGGCTCCACGATGCGCAATACCCTCGAGCACTGCACGAACAACATGGGCTCGCGTTGTGCCGCGTGTAATGCCAATCAGGGTTCCTCGTGCGCCGTAATCCCACTTTGGTGTGCCAAGACCTAATAGCGCGGGAACATACACAACACCATCTGTTGTCTCTACTTGTGATGCGACTTCGTGACTTTGTTGCGGCGTGTCGATGAGTTGCATGTCGCTGCACAGCCACTCGATGTTGGTGCCAGCAGAAAGCATGATTGCTTCCGCACCCCAGGTGATGCCAGTTGCATCGCTAAATGCAACGATCGGAAACGTGCCGCCCGATGAGCGACGATTCTCGCTCGGTGGGATAGTGCCGGTAACTGTGTCGAGCATGCCTCCAGTGCCAAACGTGATTTTGGTTTTGCCCGGCGTGATGCAGCCTTGGCCAACAAGAGAACCCTGTTGGTCACCAACCAAACTCGCTATTGGTGGAGCGCCTGGCAACGCAGTCGCATTGTCAACCACACCAGAGGAGCGCACAATCGTCGGCATCATCTCAATGTCAATACCAAAAATGTCGAGAATCCGTGGCGACCACGATTGGTCTTGCAGTGTCCATAGACCTGTCACTGCTGCATTGGTGTCGTCGGTAACGAAAAGTTGACCTTGTGAGAGCACAAACGCGACCCAAGTGTCAACCGTTCCGATACAGATTTTTGCGTTGGACGGAATCAAATAGTTTTTTAGCATCCACGATGCCTTCGTTGCGGTTTGGTTTGGAGCCAAATACAAACCATGTTCTGCGCGTGCTGTGATGCACTCGATAACGGTGCGCAAATCCTGCCAACCGAGCGCTGGACCGATTGGGATTCCCGTGTTCTTGTCCCATGCCACACAGGATGCTCGCTGATTGGTGATGCCAACAGCATCTACTTTTCCTGCTGCACCGAGTGAGGCATTGGCAACTCTCAACACCGCATCACGCATTGAGGTTGCGTCAAACTCAACAAGACCAGGAACGGGAGAGCTTGGTGCGAGAGATTCGTAGAAGAGATGCTCGACGTTGCCAGTTGACCGCACTACTGCTGCGCGAAGTCCGCTGGTGCCGACATCAATAACGAGAATGCTCATGGCCAGACCGGCTTTCGCTTGCTGGTGTCTGTGTTGGGGTTGAACCCAAGTTTGCCTGGGTTGAAAATGTTGCGTGGGTCGAGTGTGTTTTTGATCGACTGCAAAACATCCATGCCGGTGCCGAGCGACTCGGGCAAAAAGCGTCCGCGATTGAGACCAACGCCGTGATGGTGTGAAACATTTGCGCCACTCTCGAGAGCGGAGCGTTGACACGCGTTCCACAACTGCACATATCGCTGTTCAAATTCGGATGTTGGCTTTGCTGCAAATGTGAAATAGAGACATGCACCATCGAGGTAGCTGTGCGATAAGTGGCACGTAGCGCTCACAGCACCTTCAACTGCCATGAGCGAAGCACGAACATTTGTAAAAATTGCTTCAAGCGCGCTCCATTGAGCAGCAACTTCCATGGTGTCAACGATGAAGCCGCGACGAGTTGCTTCTTGCAGCCCGCTTGTGTTGTTGCGGTGATGCATCCACTTTTCAACCAATTCAACATCGCCAACTTGGGCACCATTGGCCATCGCAGCGTCGTGCACTATCGACAGCGTTGCAGCCACAATGCGCTCGTCGCCTTCGTCGAGTACGAGAAGCGTGCATTGCTTGCCGTCGGTGCCATGTGATCGTTTTGATTCGTCGGCATCGTACAAACGCAACACAGCAGGAGTTGCCCCGTGTTGCACTGCCGCTCGACACGTATTGATGCCGTCAACAAACGATGGAAAAAGGTAAGCGGCGCGTTGTTGGGAGGTTGGCAACGGGTGCGAGCGCAGCCAAATTCGAGTAATCACACCGAGTGTTCCTTCGCTACCTACAAAGAGCGAAGTGAGATCTGGGCCATTGGCCCCTGCTGGTTCGGTGCCGGTGTAAACAACCGTGCCGTTTGCGAGCACAACTTCAAGACCAACAACCATGTCTTCAATTTTTCCGTAGCGTGTCGAATACTGACCGGCACCTCGACACGCGACCCATCCGCCCACGGTTGAGATATCGAACGACTGTGGAAAGTGCCCAACAGTGACACCATGTTTGTCGCGCAATTCGTTTTCAAAATCCGGACCAAACATGCCAGGTAGAACTTCGACAACACCCGACACTTTGTCAACGCTGATGATGCTCGCAAGCAAGCAGGTGTCAAGCACAACGCCGCCATAAACGGGAATTGCTGCACCACAGACTCCACTGCGCCCTGCAGAGACGGTGAGTGGGATTCGATTTTCGTTGCACAGTTCGACGATTGACACAACTTGCTCAGTAGATGTCGGCCGACAGATTGCGTGGGGCTTGCGTGGAGTTTTGCCCTGCATAGCCCAGTGCATTGCAAGTGGCCACCAGTCGCGACCGTGGTCGGCTAAATCTTGATCCTCGGTTGATACTGCACAGATCGTTGCGAGTTGTTTGATGAGGTTTGGCGAAAGATTTTCGGTAGGGACTTCAGTGAAGCGTTCTTCAATCGGTGAAGATTGACCCACAAACTCAATTGGATCTGTCGCTTGTGTCATGATGCCCTAACTGACCGTAGTTGACTGAACGAATTCGGCTTCACTGACCATCGCGGCATCAAGCTCGCGAGCACACGATTCAGTGAACTCGTCTACTTGTTTCGTGATTTCGGTCAATGACCACTTCAGTTCTGGCGCGATCAACTCGGCAACGCTGCGAGCGCTTGCAAGCGCGGCTGGTCGGTTGATGATGCGTGCTCGTGTGCGTCGAGTGAGCACATCATCGAGCGTGCGGGCCATTTCGTTGCGCACAGCAAAAATGGCCTCGGCTTTGATATAGGGGAGTCCACTGATGAGTGGCTCGCTCAGTCGCGGGTCTTGTGTAACGAGTTCATTGATCCGTGTGAACTCCGCACCAAATCTCTCGACAAGGCTGGCATCTTTACCGCTCAGCATCGATTGGCGAAATCCGCGAGCGCCAACGAAGGCCAAGCGTTTTGTGCGGCAGCGTGCATTGTTGCCGAGTTGCTTACATGCCGCGTCAACTGCGTGCTCTGCCATTTTGCGATAGGTCGTGAGCTTGCCACCAGTGATCGAGATCATTCCAGCGTCAGAGATGCGCACCTGATGTTTGCGCGAGAGATCGCTCGTTTTTCCCTTCGCAGTCGTGCCATCGGTGTTGCGTACTAGTGGACGCAGACCCGACCACACTGCAGTGATGTCATCGCGGGTGATGTTTGTGTTGATGGCAGCGTTGAGTGCGGTGAGCACGTAGTCAATATCGTCGGTGGAGCATTGCGACTCATCTACACCGCCAACAAAATCGGTATCGGTGGTGCCGATATAGGTGTATTGGTATGTGCCGTCGTGATTCGAAATCCATGGCACAACAAAGAGGCTTCGCTTGTCGACTTTGACGGGAATAACTACTGCGATGTCGTTGCGCACCATCTTCCAAGGAATGGTGATGTGGATGCCCTTGGCAGGACGAATGCTGTTGGGGTGAATGCCCTCATCGGTCTCGCGAACGTTGTCGGCCCACACGCCGGCAGCGTTGATAACGCAGCGAGCCTTAATTTCGAAGGGTTCGCTACCGAGTGGGTGAACGAGTGCACCACTGACTTTGCCAGAATCATCATGCAAAATTTTGGCAACTGGACACTGGTTAGCAATGACGGCTCCGTGTTGCGCAGCAGTACGAGCAACCGTCACGCAAAGTCGCGCATCATCTGCTGCCGCGTCGTAGTACAGATACGCCGACGACATTCTGTCTGTATTAATGGTTGGCAAGTGCGCATTTGCCTGTGTGGCTTTGAGGCGCTTATGCAATTTGCCAATGCGCCAGCCACCAGTGACGTCATACATCCACAACGCACTACCGAGTGCACGTGCAATCTTTTTAGAAATCACTCCATCTCGAGAAAGTATTGGGATCATGAAAGGCAAGATTTGAACGAGATGGGGTGCATTGCGTCGTAAGCGTTGACGTTCGTGGAGCGCTTCGTACACCAGGCCGACTTCGCCTTGTTGTAGATAGCGCAAACCTCCGTGGATGAGCTTGCTGCTCTTTGAAGATGTTCCTGATGCGAAATCGTCTCGCTCGACAAGGGCAGTGCGCAGACCGCGGGAAGCAGCATCGAGAGCAACCCCAACACCTGTAATGCCTCCACCCACAACCAGCACATCGAACTGCTCGGTACGAAGTTGATCCAGATTGAGTTGTCGGTCAAAGCTCACGGCGAAAGCCTAAATCAAGGGGACTAGACGCCCGCTACCCAAATGGCCTCAACAGCAGCAATTTGCCATAAGTCACAACAATTGTTAGTTAGCAAGACTTGCAAATTAGGTTCGAACTGAGTTATTCTCATTTCCATGCATTCACCAGCCGAGTTGGCCACACAATTTCGTTCGATGGGCCGCAAGCTCACTCCGCAACGACAGTTGATTTTTTCGTTATTGCACAACAACGAAACTCATCCAACAGCCGAAAACTTGTACGGCATCGCAAGTGCTCAGATGCCCGGAATTTCGCTTCGTACGGTGTATCAGACGCTCAATGAACTCGCCGAGATGGGCGAGTTGCAGTTGATCGATCTTGGTGAGGGCGGCATGCGCTTCGACCCCAATGTTGACGATCATCATCACGCCGTATGTAGCGCTTGCGGCAAGATTCGCGATGTGCATGTAAAGGGTGCTGCTGCACTCAAGCCAAATGATGCGGGCGACTTCATGGTTTCTGACGTAGGCGTCGTGTTTAGAGGCAAGTGCTCGGACTGCGAGTCACGCACCGCAAAAAGATCTCCTGTTCTGCAGGCGAAAGTAAGCAAGAAATAGCAATAAGAAAATACGAATAAACAAAGTCCAACAACAAAACAGAAAGCGAGAAACATCATGGCCGGATTAAATGGCACAAAAACACATGAGAATCTCAAGGAAGCGTTTGCTGGCGAGAGCCAAGCCAATCGCCGCTACTTGTGGTTCGCACAGAAGGCAGACATCGAAGGTCTTCCAGACGTTGCATCGTTGTTCAAAAACGTTGCAGACGGCGAGACCGGTCACGCACACGGACACCTTGAGTACCTCGCCGAAGTTGGCGACCCTGCTTCTGGTGAGCCAATTGGTGACACCGAGCAAAACCTCAAAGCGTCAATCGCTGGTGAGACCTACGAGTACACACAGATGTACCCAGGCTTCGCCAAGACTGCCCGCGATGAAGGTTTTTCGGAAATCGCCGAGTGGTTCGAGACACTTGCACGCGCCGAGAAGAGTCACGCTGGTCGTTTCTCTGACGGGCTCAAGAGCCTCGCTTAAGCAATTTATTGCTGTTCGCAGCGAGTGGCTGTGTGCACCGACGCACAGCCACTCAATGCAAGTTTTTCGATGTTAATTCACTCAATTTTTTGAAGGCTCCCCAATGACAATCACATACGATCCCAACCACCCGATGTACCTCGACGAGGCCGACACCCGTCACGAGCTCGAGCGTGTGTACGACCTCTGTCATGGATGTCGTTTGTGTTTCAAATTTTGCCCCTCATTTCCAACTCTCTTTTCTTACATTGATGTTCACGACGACCAAGATGCTGGCAAGATGACACCAGCACAGCAAGATCATGTGATTGACGAATGTTTCCAATGCAAATTGTGTTACATCAATTGCCCTTATACGCCAAACCAGCATGAATGGGCTCTCGACTTTCCACGACTGATGCTGCGCGCAGACGCAATGCGTCGCGAAAATGGGCAGATGTCGGTGCGTAACAAACTGACCACAGCGGTGATGGGTCGCACTGATGCGATTGGCAAAGTAGCCACGTCGATGGGCGTAGTGACCAACCTCGTGATGGGTGCAAAACCTGGTTCAGTAGTGCGGAAAATTGTTGAAAAAACTGCCGGTATTTCAAGTGTCCGTATGTTGCCACCATTTGCACGCAGTCGCTTTTCGACATGGTTCAAAAACCGACCAAAGACAACAATGCTCAACCGCCAAGGCAAAGTCGCATTGTTCCCTACATGCTTGGTTGAGTACCAGGATCCAGCAATTGGTCAAGATCTCATCAAGGTGTACGAGCGAAATGGTGTTGAGTGCTCACTTGT
>JBIKZO010000129.1:0-3875 GCA_044354675.1 Ilumatobacteraceae bacterium
AAGTCGCCCTCGTGCAAGGCGACAAAACCCAAACATGGGGTCAGTTATACGAGCGCTCTTGCAGGGTTGCAAACGCATTGAAGGCTGCCGGCGTTGGCCCACAAGACCGAGTTGCATTTCTAGACAAAAACGGCATTGATCACTTCGAGGTTTTTTATGCGTGTGGTTTACTCAATGCCGTCAGCGTGGATATCAACTGGCGACTTGCACCACCAGAGGTGGCATTTATTGCCAATGACTCGGCCGCAAAGGTGCTCATTGTTGGTCCTGACTTTGTTCCGGTGCTCGATGCAATTGCAGGCGATCTTCCCAATGTCAAGACAATCGTTGTCATTGGTGGTCACAGCAAATATCCATCGTTTGCCGATTTCTCGGCAAGCGGCGATGCAACTGATCCCGGCGTCGAGTCGGCACCTGGTGATGTGGCATTTCAGTTGTACTCAAGCGGCACAACGGGTCGGCCAAAAGGTGTCATGCTCACCAACAAAAACTTTTTTGCGCTCATTCCATTTGCTGCAGAAATCTGGAAGTTCACCGACCGTACGGTCAACCTTGTTGCAATGCCGCTCTTTCACATTGGCGGCGGCGGTTGGGCAACTGCAGGTATGGCGCTTGGTTGCAAGTCAATCATTATTCGCGATGTCAACCCAGCCGAAATAGTGACGCTCATCGGCAAGCATCGCATCACGCACGGCTTTTTGGTGCCGGTGCTGTTGCAGTTCATGTTGATGGTGCCAGATGTAGACAAGGCCGACTACTCGAGCCTTGAATTGATTGCGTACGGTGCTTCGCCAATCTCTGAAGAGGTACTTGCTGCGTCGATCAAAACATTTAAGACCAACTTCATGCAGGTGTACGGCCTTACCGAAACCACGGGAGCAACCACCATTCTCATGCCAGAAGATCATGATCTTGAAGGGCCAAAGAAAAAGTTGTTGCGTTCGTGCGGAAAGATTGTGCCCGGGATGGAACTACGCGTTGTCGATTCGGAAACCGGCAACGACGTTCCCGTCGGCGAAGTGGGCGAAATTTGGGTGAAGGGTGGCCAAGTCATGTTGGGCTACTGGAACATGCCCGAAGAAACTGCCAAGTCGATCAACCCAGAAGGTTGGTTTAAAACTGGTGACGCCGCGTATCAAGATGAAGACGGCTACGTCTACATCTACGATCGAGTCAAAGACATGATCGTCTCTGGCGGCGAAAATGTTTATCCTGCCGAAGTGGAAAATGCGCTTATGGCTCACCCGGCAATTGCCGACGTGGCGGTCATTGGTGTGCCCGACGAAAAGTGGGGCGAAGTGCCAATGGCAATCGTGGTACGCAAGGCGGACGTGGCGGTCACCGAAGATGAGATCATTGCCTTCGCCAAAGAGCGTCTGGCTGGGTTTAAGTGCCCCAAGTCTGTCTCTTGGATCGATGCGCTTCCTCGCAACCCAAGCGGCAAAATTCTGAAGAAGGACTTACGCGCCCCGTACTGGGAAGGTCGAACTCGCAAAGTCAACTAAGCCTCATCTAGTCTCATCATCATGAAACTTTCGATGATGATCAATTACATTTCAGACTTTCAGTCGTCGGCCAAGCAGGTTGTTGAGCTTGAAAAAGTAGGTCTCGACATGGTCTGGGTGGCAGAGGCGTACTCGTACGACGCCATTTCGCAAATTGGTTATCTTGCTGCAGTCACCAACAAATTGCAGATCGGCACTGGCATTATCAATGTGTATTCGCGCACTCCTGCGCTTGTTGCAATGACTGCTGCCGGTTGCGACTATGTGAGCAACGGAAGATTCATTCTTGGTCTTGGTGCATCTGGCGCACAGGTGATCGAAGGTTTCCATGGAATGCCATATGAGAAACCATTGCAACGCACCAAGGAATACATCGACATCTGTCGCGAAGTGTGGAAGCGTGAAAAGCCTTTGTCATATCAAGGCAAGACTGTAGAAGTTCCGCTTCCACAGGGCCAGGGCACCGGACTTGGTAAAGCACTCAAATTGATCAATCATCCAGTTCGTAACGAGATTCCAATTTGGTGGGCATCACTGATGGGCAAGAGTGTTGAAGCGACTGCAGAGATTGCTGACGGTTGGATGCCGATTTTTTTCTATCCAGAAAAATTTCAGAATGTGTGGGGCGATGCTCTGAAGGCCGGCACCGCAAAACGTGACCCATCGCGTGGTCGCATGGACATTTCGGCGGGCGGCATGCTCGCAATTGATGAGTCGCTTACGGGCGAAGATCAGCAAAAAGTTTTGGACTTTGCACGACCTTCAACTGCTTTGTACGTAGGTGGCATGGGTGCTCGTGGCAAAAACTTTTATAACGACATCTGCAAGTCGTACGGCTACGAAAAGGAGGCCGTCGAGATTCAAGATTTGTACTTGGACGGCAAGAAGCAAGAGGCTGCAGCAAAAGTTCCTTCTGACTGGTTGCTCAATTCGCATCTTGTTGGTCCGAAGGGTTTTATCAAAGAACGCCTTTCAGCATTCAAGGAAGCAGGAGTCACGGTCATCTCCGTCAATCCGATTGGTCCAGATGCAGTGCAACAAGTTGAGTTGTTGCGCACATTGATGGACGAAGTTTAAGTCGACGAATTTAAAAATCTGATGTCCGAATTCGTTTCTGGTTTTGTCGCCCCCGGTTGGGAGGCGGTACACGATCAGTTTGTGACGAATATTGAAACCAAAGAAGACATCGGTGCCGGCTTGTGCATAATTCACCATGGTCAACCAGTAGTCGACTTAATTGGTGGATTTTTTGAGAACACTGCAACAATTCCGTATGCGCGTGACACGTTGCAACTTGTGTTCAGCAGCACGAAAGGTGTTGTTGCTACTGCAGTAGCCATGTGTGTGGAGCGCGGACTCTTGAGTTATGACGAGCCGGTGGCGTTGTATTGGCCAGAGTTTGCTGCAAAAGGCAAAGAGAAGATCACGGTGGCGCAATTGCTTTCGCATCAAGCCGGTCTGTACACGATTGATGGAACCATTGCATTTGAAGACGCTTTGGACTGGAACACAATCACACAACGCCTTGCCGATACAGCGCCAATTTTTCCTGTCGGATCAACCCACGGCTATCACGCCATCACGTTTGGCTGGTTGGCAGGAGAGCTTGTGCGTAGAGTGGACGGCCGCAACATTGGTCGCTTTATTGAAGAAGAAATTGCCAACCCACTTGGCATCGAAATCTATGTTGGCTTGCCAGAGTATCTCGAGCATCGGGTTTCTCCACTGAAAAATGGTTGGACAAAAGTCTGGCCGGAAATCCAAATTGATAGGCAGCCTGCACCGGTTGTTCCGTTTGGTCCTGACACCGCGCTTGGCAAAGCCCTCACGCTCAATGGTGCATTTACCGTGAAGGGTGGATTTAATCGACGTGACATGCACGCCGCCGAAATACCTGCTGCGAATGGCATCAGCAATGCGCCTTCGCTTGCACGCATGTATGCCGCGACAATTGGCGAAGTAGATGGAGCAAACGGCAAGGTCCGTTTAATTTCTGAAGCAATGATGCAACGCGCAAGTGCACCAATTACTCGACCTGACGAAATCGATTTATGTCTGATGCGCCAGACAAACTTTGGCATGGGGTACATGACCCCAACCGCACTTATGCCGCTGAGTGGGCCACAATCATTTGGTCACTCGGGTGCTGGCGGATCAATCAGCTTTGGGGACCCTGTGCGAAATCTTGCGTTTAGTTATGTAATGAACCGAATGGGTTCCTATCTGTTTACAGATACGCGTGCATCTAGTTTGATTGCTGCTGCATCTCGCTGCGCAGACGCTTTCTAAGACCAATCGTTCCTAGCAAGTACGAGAGCGAACACAGTCCCGAAATTCCCGCAACAATTGCTATGGCAATGCGAATGGGGA
>JBIKZO010000052.1:0-11847 GCA_044354675.1 Ilumatobacteraceae bacterium
GGGAGAGCCACAGGTGTGGGTCGTACGCACCGTGGTCGTGCCCGTCCTCTTTCGCCTCAGTGGTTTCTGAGGTTTCTTCATCGGAATGATCATGTTCGTCTTTGCTCACTTCGCGAACAGTTATATGATCGCCAACCATAAAAACTTTGACACCAGCATCTTTTGCATTGTCGAGTGTCTCTTCAAGACCCTCTTCAAAGTCGAGGCCATTGGAGACCACAATATTTGCGTTGTTCAACAATTCAATATCTTTTGCAGATGGCTCGAATTCGTGAGGATCTTGACCGTCTGGGATAAGGACGGTGACGGTTGCCAAGTCGCCAACTAATTGCTCCACGATGCTGCCGATGACTGAATAGGTAACAACGATGGATGACTTGTTTACGGCATCAGGTTTGGCTGATTCATCAGATTCACCAGATTCACCTGAAGAACACGCGCTCAGCAGGATTGCAGTAACGGATAGGACAATGCCGAATTTGGGAATCATTCTCATATTGTGAATGTATCACTATTGAGAATGATTCCCAACTTGGTTTTTAGGCTCCCGTGAGAGCGAGAATGGTGGCGGCGAGTTCGTCCATTGGCACTTCGCCGCTCGAACGCCAAAGGACTTTGCCGTCGCCGCCAACAAGTACGAAGTATGGGTATCCGGCAAGACCAAAAGCGTCGCCGCCAACTTTGTCGGCTGAGTCAGCCAAGACTGGCCACGTGGCTGGAAAGTTTTCGCGAGCCAACCACTCGGATGGCGGATAGTTGGGGTTGGCGGAGTCGGTGCCAGTAGTTACAGCGAGTACGTCGATGTTTCCTGGCATCTTGCCCGATTTTTCCCACTCAACAAGCAATGGCACTTCACGTTGGCAGTGAGGACACCAATGTGCAAGAAACACGAGCAACGTCGGCGTGCCAGTTGATTCGGTTGTTACAACGTTGCCAGTGAAACCTTTGCCCGTCAACACTGGTGCGAGCATTCCAACAGCAGGGTCTGGATTGGCGGCCGAGTCAAATGCTGGAAGCGCATCGCCGGTCACCGTGACTTCGCTAAATTCTTGTAATGATCCAACGGCGGTCGAGTCTTTTTTGCTGGACGCGCTAATTGCAACAATTGCTGCAATTGCGATGACAGCGGCGATCACACCACCAACAATCCAAGCGTTGCGATTACCCGAGGTTGATTTTTTCTTTGACGTGTTCATTATTGCTCCGTTTGCTGTGAGGTTGGAAGGGTAGTAAAGACAATGACTGCAAGAAAACCCGTGAAAGCCATGAATGGCAACGTTACAAAACCAAAGAGTTCGAACCAAACAAACTCGCATGGCACTTCGACGTCACACACGCCGGCGTCCAGATTGGGGAATCGTTCCAAAAACCAGTGGTAGGCCGAAATCCCGCAGCCGATTGTGGCAAGTGGAACAGTAATTTTCCAGATGCTTTTGGTACGGCTGATCAACGTGATGATCAGAACGATTGCGAGTGGATACATCATGAAACGCTGAAACCAGCACAAGCGACACGGCTTGTAGTTGACGATTTCTGAAAAGTACAAACTGCCGAGCATGCACGTGGTTGCAACAGCGGCGGCGAGTGGTCGGGCAAATGGCAAAAAGGCCGTGAGAGTGTTTTGGGCCCACGACTGTGAACCAGCTAACAAACGAGCGATGAGTACAACAGCCGTTCCCGCAAGTAGTGCCACGCTGAGCATGGCAAAAAACAATTCAAATGTCTCGTTGTTCATGGCTCGCACCAGTCTAGAGATCGGGCAGAATAGAAGGGTGACAACATTTAAAGAGCGGATTAAGACCGATATCAGCGAGGCAATGAAGGCGCGCGACGAGTTGAGACTTTCGACACTGCGCATGGTCTTGTCGGCAATTCAAAATGCCGAGGTGGCTGGCGACGAGGCGATTGTGCTCAGCGATGATCAAGCAATTGCGGTTTTACGCGCTGAAGCAAAAAAGCGTGCTGAAAGTGCGCAGATCTACGCAGATGCTGGTCGCACAGACGCAGCAACTAAAGAGCGTGCCGAATGTGCAGTGATCGAGGCATATTTGCCAGCTGCAATGTCAGATGACGATGTTGCAAAGATCGTTGCCGAAGAAGTTGCCAATGCTGCAGCCGCTGGCGCCATCGGTGGCAAAGCCATGGGTGCAGTGGTGAAAGCGGTACGTGAACGAGTTGGGTCTGGTGCCGACGGCCAAAAAATTGCTGGTCTTGTTAAATCAGCGCTCGGTTCTTGAGACGACTCACCACCAAATGGATATAGACCAACAGATCAGTGAAGGCCACATCGGCAAGAAGGGGATAATTCTTCTTGCGACTCTTGGCGAGCGCCAAACAATTCGTTACGTACTCGAAGAGGTTGCAGAATCCATTCGCACACTAGGCGCATCTCAACATCAACTTGATGTGCTGATAGTTGATGACTCGCGAGATGCAGAATTTAATGAGCACGTGGCAGAAGTGTTCGGTACTCTCGGAATTCGCGGAAGGGTCATTGATGGTCCACATCGAGGACTTGGCGCCGCAATTTTGCATGGCTTTGATGCTGCACTTCAAGATCGAGATGTTTCATATGTTGTCAATCTGGATGCCGATGGACAGCACGACGCGCGACAGATGCCAGACCTTGTGCGATCACATTTTGTAACCAAGAGTTTGATCACGATCGGTTCGCGCTGGACGAAAGGTGGGTCTGCTCCGGGGCTGACATGGCAGCGAAAGATCCTTTCTCGTGTTTCGGCGATCATGTTGCATCGTGTTGGTGTTCCGTCTGCGATCAAAGATCCAACAACAAGTTTCCGTGTCTACAGCAGGCAGGCCTTGGAGTTGTCGTGTCGTGAAGTGATTGATTTCAGTGGCTATGCATTCTTCGGTGGAATCATCGCAGTCGCGGCAAGTCAAGGTCTCAAAATCACGGAAGTCCCAATTCACTTTCGTCCACGATTGGGCGGGGAATCGAAAATGCAATTGACTCTCATCGCAGAGACGGCTGGTCAGTTGTGGTCGATCTCGTCGCGTGCTGAAATGTTGCGGCGTCGTCGATCTATCGCCTTGAAGTTTGGCGGAAGCGGTCATACCGATGCATCCGGAGTGATCAAAGATCATGATGTGATGGTTTGTGCAGAAGCAAAAACTGCGGGACATCTTGTTTCGCATTTGCAAAGTTTTCTCACTGGCGATGTACTCGATGTTGGTGCTGGTTCGGGGTCATTCAGTGGGCACATTGCACAAGTGGCACATGAGTTGATGTGCATTGAGCCTGTCGAGTCGTACTTTGTCGAGCTTAAGCAAAAAGTTTCTGATGTCTCCAATTGTCGGGTGTTTCTTGGAACTCTTGAAGACTTTTCACAACAACAGACCACGGCAACAGGTACAAAAAAGTATGATGCCGTGTTTTATGCACATGTTGTCGAACACATTCATAGTGATGTTGAAGAATTGGTGCGAGCACGCAAACAGTTGAAGCCCGATGGTCGAGCGATCATTGTGGTGCCGAGTTTGCCACGGTTGTATGGCTCGGTCGATTCGTTGTCGGGTCACTTCCGACGATTCACTCGTCGCGAATTGATTGCGGTGGCCAATGCAGCAGGTTTCGAAGTCGAGTCGATTCGTTACTTCAACCCGCTCGCAATTTTGCCGTATTGGTTGTTGTACCGAGTTGTGGGTGTTAAGTCGGTGAGTTCTGGACAACTTGGGTTTTATGACCGTGCGATTGTGCCGTTGGCGTATCGGATCATTGGCGTATTCGGTGGAAAAATTCCTGGCATCAATTTGATCGCGATTCTCAAAATCCCACAATAGTTTTCATAATGATGACTCAGTACAACATGCGCGCTGCGCAGATTGAAGACCTGGAAAGCATCGCTGGTCTGTTAACAGCAGTCTTTGGTTATGACGGCATCCCAATTGTGCAGACCGCGGCAGAACTTGAAGAAGAATTTGTTGCACCATGCTGCACGATTGAAAAAGATGTAATGGTGGTGCAACTGGAGGGAAAACTTATTGGTGTTGCATACACCTATTTTCTTCCTTCGGAATCCAAGGAAGAGCGTTGCTACATCTTTGGAGGAGTGTTGCCGGAGTTTCGCCAACAAGGCGTTGGCACAGTATTGATGAAGTGGGCGGTGCAGCACGGTGAATCGTTGTTGTGTGGAACAGGTCGCACGCTTCCAAAATATTTGCGCACAGATGTAAGTCAGCAAAACGAATCTGCTCCACGACTGTTTGCAGAATTTGGTATGAAGCCAGTTCGGTATGAAGAAGACGTGATTCGCGAACTCAACAACCTTCCAGAAGAAAATGTCAATCAGAAATATGTGATTGTTCCTTGGGACTCTGCTCGCAATGAAGAAGCTCGAAATGTAAAAAACCTTGCGTTTCAAGATCATTGGGGCTCAACTCCAAATAGCAGTGAACTTTGGCTTCAGTTAGTTAATGGTTCTACTTCTCGCCGTGATCTTTCGTTTTTTGCAGTGAACCAGCAACAAGAGATTGTGGGACTATTGCTGACACATCGGTATGAGTCGGATGACGAACTATTGGAAAAAAGAATTGGTTGGATTGACAAACTTGCAACATTGGCCGAACACCGAAAGCAATCAATCGCTAAAAATTTGATTGCTCATGCTCTGCGTTCGTATGCACAAATTGGTCTCACACATGCAGCGCTGACTGTTGACACCGAAAATCCCACTGGAGCGTATGGGCTCTATGCATCGCTCGGGTTTGAGCTGTATCGCGGCACAGTTACGTTTGAGCGACAAGTTTGACCCAGTGCCCTCGGCATGACCCAGTGCCCTCGGCATGACCCAGTGCCCTCGGCATGACCCAGTGCCCTCGGCATGAATCGAACATGCGACCTGCGGTTCCGGAAACCGACGCTCTATCCACTGAGCTACGAGGGCAGTAATTGAGAGGGTATCTCGTTTTGGTCGGAGCACTTGAAGTGTCCTGATCTCCAGCTGGGTGTTCTGGTAGAACAAATGGATGCAAAAAAGCCGCCTGTGGTTGATCGCTCTCGTGTTAATTGGAACAATCGCTGTACCACCACAGAATGTGTCGGCAAAACCGCAGGCACTTCCGAAGTGCCCTTCGGTGAATTTTTTGAATCTTTCGAAGTCGGTTGGTGCTGGCCCAACTTATGCAAAGCCATCTCAGAAAGTTGCATGTACTACTAACGAAGTCGTTGTGACAACAAACAACATGACCAGTTTTCCGTTCGTAAAAATGACACCGCATTCTTTGGCTGCTCAAAACCTGACCATAAAATTTCCTCGCTCGCCGAAGGTTGCGGCTACTTCAACCAATGTTGTGAATATGCTTGGCACGGCCGGAGTGACTGTGTCTGGTCTCTTGATCTATCCCATTACCGAAGGAGCAATTCCGGTCGAATCTGCATTTGGTGATCCGTACTACAACAAGATGTTGGATACCTGTGGTGGACACACTGGCCCCGCAAGCGAATATCACTATCACGTGCTCATGACTATTGCGATTTGTAATTTAAAAAATACTGCAGTCCTCGGATATGCGATTGATGGATTTCCTATCTATGGCCCAACCGGCTGTCTCAATGTGAAATGCACGAAGAAAGTAGCCATGAAGTCTGGTTATGTGCAGATTGGTAATCCGCAAAAGAACGTGTGGAATGCATACAAATACGACGCAACACCAAGCAAAACTGTGCTGGACGAATGCAATGGTCGAGTACAGCCCGATGGAACATATGGATATCACGCGACACTTTCTTTTCCCTATATTTTTGGCTGCTTCAAGGGCACGCCAACCACACAATCTGGTGGGGCAGCTGCGCCGATGACAATGGGCGGAGGCACGGGCAGCGGACAGCCTCCAGCAGGTAGTAATCCTCCAGCAGGTGGTCCGCCTCCGCCAGGTGGTCCGCCTCCGCCAGGTGGTCCGCCGCCAATAGGTGGTCCACCACCTTCAACGACAGTGAAGTCCAACTCGGTTGACTCGTTGTCAGCCAACTACGTCACATCGTTCTACTGCACACTGCCAGTTATTCGCTAAGTTCGTTAAGTCGCCGCTTGTCGTAGTGTTGGCAGGTGAGTGAACTTTCGCCGTGCCCAAAATGTGCCTGTGTCTATACATATGAGTTAGGTGAGTTGTTCGCATGCCCAGAGTGTGGGCATGAGTGGGCGGCCAGTTCGTCTGATCAGGATTCGCCTGAGGCGATAAGTGATGAGCTTTCGGTAATCAAAGACACCGCTGGCAATATCTTGCAAGACGGCGACACAGTCACTGTGGTCAAAGACCTCAAGGTCAAGGGCAGACCAGTGTCAATCAAAGTTGGCACGAAGGTGCGAAATATTCGTTTGGTGCGCGACAACGGCGATCACGACATTGACTGCAAAGTAGACGGCTTTGGCGCGATGTACCTCAAATCGAGCGTGGTTCGAAAGGTATAGGGCAAAGCCCCCTCGAGTCGGCAACAATAGAAGGACTATGGCCGATCCGATAATTACCATCGCGCAGCGGCTGAAGCCGACGTTTGCGCGCATCGGTGGCATTTCGGAAGCCGATGCTGACGCGGTCGTTCGCAGAAGTGATCGTGCGGATGCTCAAGTCAACGGGTCATTGGCGCTTGCAAAGCAGCTTGGCAAAACCCCGCGTGAGGTCGCGCAACTCGTACTCGACGAAGCAGATTTGTCGAGTGTGTGCAGCAGTGTCGAGATTGCAGGGCCAGGCTTTATCAATATCACTTTTGCGCCAGAGTTTTTAGCAGCCGAACTCGCTCGGGCAGCAGCCGATCCACGACTCGGTGTTTCGAGCGCGACCAAAACACAAACTGTCGTGATCGATTATTCGGCGCCAAACGTTGCCAAAGAAATGCATGTTGGACACTTGCGTTCAACAGTGATCGGTGACGCAATTGTGCGCATGCTCGAGTTTGTTGGTCACAAAGTTATTCGTGAGAATCACATTGGCGACTGGGGCACGCCATTTGGAATGCTTATCGAACACTTGATTGACCTCGGCGAAACCGAAGCGGCCAATGAACTTTCGGTTGGCGACCTCGATTCGTTTTATAAACAAGCGCGCACAAAGTTTGATGCAGATGGCGGTTTAAAAGAACGCGCGCGTGCGCGTGTAGTGCTGTTGCAGGGTGGCGACGCAGAAACATTGCGCATGTGGAAGTTGTTGGTGGGCGAGAGCACTCGCTATTTCGATCGCGTGTACAGATCACTTGACGTCTTGCTCACTGCCGACGACATCATGGGCGAGAGCGCGTACAACCACTTGTTGGCCCAAGTGGTTGAACGGCTTGACGCAGCAAAGATGCTCGAGACAAGTGACGGCGCAGAGGTTGTGTTTGTTGATGGATTCGTCAATCGCGAAAACGAGCCGTTACCTCTGATCATTCGCAAAACGGATGGTGGCTACAACTATGCAACAAGCGATTTGGCATGCGTGATTGATCGTGTCGAACGACTTGGTGCAACAGTCATTTTGTATATCGTTGGCGCACCGCAAGCCCAACATCTCGAGATGGTTGGTGTTGTCTCGCGCAAGGCCGGATGGGTTCCCGAAACTACACAGATGGTGCACGTTGCGTTTGGAAATGTGCTTGGTAGTGATCGCAAGATTTTGAAGAGTCGCAGTGGAGAAGTTGTGAAGCTTGATGCACTCTTGACAGAAGCTGTTGAGCGCGCAAAAGATGCAGTGCGCGAAAAGAATCCAGATTGGTCGGATGTTCAACACAATGCGATTGCGAAGCAGGTGGGCATAGGAGCGATTAAGTACGCCGACTTGTCGACGGATCGGATTAAGGATTACGTGTTTGATTGGGAGCGCATGCTCTCGTTTGATGGCAACACATCGCCGTATTTGCAGTATGCGCATGCTCGAATCTGCAGCATTTTCCGCAAGGCTGGTGTAGATCGGACAAGCGTTCGTGGCGTAACACCGCTTGTTGAACACGAAGCCGAGCGCGCACTCGTGCTGCGGTTATTGCAGTTTGACACCGCGGTGTTGGACACGCTCGACAAATACAGCCCGCACAGGTTGTGCACCTATTTGTATGATTTGGCCAGTGAATTCAGCGCCTTTTACGAGCATTGCCCAGTGATGCGCGCTTCCAATGACGAACAGCGCACGAGCCGCCTTGCATTGTGCGACTTTACGGCGCGCGTAATGTCGCAAGGTCTTGCGTTGTTGGGCATCGAGACTCCGGAGCAGATGTGACCGCAATTGCAAAGCACTTGTTGCCAGACAATGCCGCCATTGCTCCCGATGGTCAGATGAGTATTGGTGGGCGCATGCTGTCCGATGTTGCTGCCGAGTTTGGTACGCCAGTGTTTGTGTATGACGAAGAGCATTTGCGCGCGCGTTGTCGCGAAGCAGTTGCATCATTTGGTCGTGAACGAGTGGTGTACGCAACGAAGGCATTTTTGTGCACCGGAATGGCGTGCCTTGCACACGAAGAAGGTTTGTTGCTCGATGTAGCCACAGGTGGCGAGTTGTTTGTGGCGCTCAATGCCGGAGTGCCGGCTAGTCACTGTGTGATGCATGGCAACAACAAGAGCGAGGACGAATTACGTGCCGCCATTACTGCAGGGGTTCGACATATCGTTGTTGACAATTTTGACGAACTCGATCGTCTGGATGCGCTGCATGCTCAAGGCATGCCAGCACCGCGAGTGCAGTTGCGCATAACGCCTGGCGTGTATGTGCACACGCACGAGTTTGTGTCGACAGGACAAGACGACTCGAAGTTTGGTTTCAATCTTGGCAATGGCGATGCTCGCAAGGCTGCACAACGTGCGAAAGATTCTTCGTCGGTGCAACTCGTGGGCATTCATTGCCACATCGGGTCAAATGTGTTTGCTGCCGAAAACTTTACGCTCGCCGCAAAAATAATGGTTGACCTTGCAAATGAACTTGCCGTAGACGAGGTCACTCTTGGCGGTGGCCTTGGTGTCGCATACGTTGCATCCGAACATGCGCCAACGATTACCGAGTGGGCTGGTCACTTGCACAGCGCAACGGCTCATCTCAACAAAGGCATCACGGTGTTTGTCGAACCAGGCAGATCAATCGTTGCATCTGCTGCTGTCACGTTGTATTCAGTTGGCACAATTAAGAACATTCCTGGTGTGCGCACGTATGTTGCAGTCGATGGCGGCATGAGCGACAATCCACGACCCGTGTTGTATGGCAGTGGCTACGAAGCATTTTTACCAGCACGAGCCAATGCCGCTCGCACTGAAGTTGTGCGACTTGTTGGCAAGCATTGCGAGAGCGGCGATGTGTTGATCAATGAGGCACTTGTGCCTTCTGGCCTTGCTATCGGTGATGTGCTCGCGACTCCGGTTACGGGTGCATATGGTCATTCGATGGGCTCCAACTACAACAAAGTGACTCGGCCGCCGGTGGTGTTTGTGAGTAATGGCAATGCACGCCTTGTTGTGCGCCGTGAAACCAATGAGGATCTGACCAGACTCGATATTCGTTAGAAATCAGGGCCGTAGAGCCAATAGCGTGAAGGCATGGCTGCAATTCAAGTTCGTATCGGAGTAATTGGCCATGGCACGGTTGGTGCCGCGTTTGTACAGCTCGTGAAGCAACAAGCTTCCGCAATTGCCGCCCGCAGTGGCGTGCAACTCGTCATTGCACGCGTAGCGGTTCGCAACATTGACGCGCACAAAAATTCGCTGGCTGCCGATGTGCTGACAACCGATGCAGAGTTTGTAGTCAACGACCCAACAGTCGACCTCGTTGTCGAAGTAATGGGTGGTATCGACCAAGCCCGTGGCTTGATCTTGAAGGCTTTAGCAAGTGGCAAACCAGTCGTGACCGCCAACAAGGCGTTGATCGCGACTCATGGCGCAGAGTTATTTGCGGCAGCCGACAATGCAGGCATCGACTTGTTGTTTGAGGCTGCAGTGTGCGGAGGTATTCCACTTATTCGTCCATTGCGCGAAAGTTTGCGTGGCGAGCCAATCAGGCGAGTGCTCGGCATCGTCAATGGAACAACAAATTACATTCTCACCAAGATGAGCGAAGACGGCGCGAGTTATGAAGACGCACTGGCTGGTGCGCAACAACTTGGTTATGCAGAAAGTGACCCGACAGCCGATGTCGAGGGCCTAGATGCTGCTGCAAAAATTTCGATCATCGCGAGTATTGCATTTGGTTGCAATGTTGTTGCGAGCGACGTGTATAGCGAAGGCATCACCAAGATCACAGCAGCCGACATCGCAATTGCAAAACGCTTGGGTTATGCAGTCAAGTTGTTGGGCGTCACTGAGTTTGACAAATCATCTGGTGCGGTGTCGGTGCGCGTGCACCCTGCAATGGTCTCGATGCAGCATCCACTCGCATCAGTGCGCGAAGCTTTTAACGCGGTTGTAGTTGACGGCGAAGCATCGGGCTCACTCATGTTTTATGGTCGCGGTGCGGGCGGAGACCCAACTGCATCTTCGATACTCGGCGACGTGATCGATGCATCAATCAATCTCAATAAAGGCGCGCATGCAACGCTTGGCGTGTTGAGTGCGCCAAAGTTGCAACCAATGTCTGACACATCGTGTGAGTATTTGTTGCCACTCGAGGTTGCCGACAAGCCAGGCGTATTGCACGCAGTGACTGGAGTTTTTGCTCGTCACGATGTGAGCATCCGTGCGGCTGAACAAGACGGAATTGGTCACGGTGCACGCCTCGTTTTTCTGACGCACAATGCAAATGAGGCAGCAATGCAAGCATGCATCACCGAATTGAAAAAACTTGATGTGGTCACGCATGTGGGTGGCCTCCTGCGGGTCATCGCCGACTAAAATATTTTTCGTATGCGTTACATCTCTACACGCGGTCGTGCCCCAGAGTTGGGTTTTTGTGACGCGCTCTTGGCTGGCCTAGCCACAGATGGCGGTTTGTATGTGCCTCAAACATGGCCAACCGTAAACGCACCAACTAGTGGCAGTTATGCCGACCGTGCAGCAGCAATCATGCAGCCGTTTATTGGTACCGAGATTGATGCGCCAACCATGATGCGCCTCAGCCGCGAGGCATATTCGTCATTTAGGCATCCAGATGTAGTGCCACTGGTGCAAATTGCGCCAGAACATTATTTACTCGAGCTGTTTCACGGTCCAACACTTGCGTTTAAAGATGTGGCGTTGCAACTTATTGGCAAACTATTTGATCACGTACTCAGCCAACGTAATCAGCGAGTGATGATCGTTGGTGCAACCAGTGGAGACACTGGAAGCGCAGCAATTGATGGCGTCAAGTCGTGCAACAACGTCGACATTGTGATTTTGTATCCGCGTGGTCGGGTGAGCGATGTGCAACGTAGGCAAATGACCACAGTTGACGCACCAAATGTGCACACCGTTGCCATCGACGGCACGTTTGATGATTGCCAAGATTTGGTCAAGGCCATGTTTAATGACGCGCCATTTCGCGAAGCCAACAATTTGTCCGCAGTCAACTCCATCAACTGGGCACGCGTCATGGCTCAGACCGTCTATTACTTCACTGCGCTTCAAGCGTTAGATCGCAGCGCATCATTTAGCGTGCCTACTGGCAACTTTGGCAACGTGCTTGCAGGCTGGATTGCCAAACAGATGGGTGCACCGATCGAAAAACTGATTGTCGGATCAAACAGCAACGACATTCTCACCCGATTCTTTGATACGCATGCGATGCAAATGACATCTGTTGTGCCAACACTGAGCCCAAGCATGGACATTCAGGTATCTTCCAACTTTGAGCGTTTGTTGTTCGAGATGAACGATCGTGATGGGGGAGCAACTGCGCAACAACTCGATGCGTTTCGTGCTAAGGGCAAGTTGTCGGTTGAACCAGATCAATACGCATCATGGA
>JBIKZO010000053.1:0-11843 GCA_044354675.1 Ilumatobacteraceae bacterium
AATCGCGGCGAGGCCGTAAGCGAGACCTGCCATTTGTGCTGCCGAGTTTGCTTTCAGTTCAGCTGGCGTGAGCTCTGCAGCCACGCGTGCACTGACATGTGCAATTCGTGTTAATGCTTCCATGTTTTTATCTCCTATTTCTTTTTGTTGTTATGTGGGTAACTCTTGGTATTAAATCTTTTTGCTTAATGCTCTGGATGCGCTGCCCCACCGATGTACACCGCGGTAAGCACCGTGAAAATGTACGCCTGTAGGAACGCAACCAAGATCTCGAAGGCCGTCAAGAAAATGAGCAGGCCGAATGGCAAAATGCCGATTGGAATTAAGAAGAATCGTTGAGTCTCGGCCTGGATAAGTGCTTGGGTTAGCAAGGCGAAGATAACGAGCAACAAGTGACCTGCAAGCATGTTGGCGAAAAGACGAACGGCGAGCGAAAACGGACGAACAACAAGTGTTGAAATCAGTTCGATCGGTGTCACCAAGACATACAGCGCTTTTGGAACGCCTGGTGGGAACAACACATTTTTGAAGTATCCAAAAAGACCTTGGTGCTTAATGCCGGTTGCGTTAAACACAACCCACACGAGCAGGGCCATGAATGCAGGAACACCCATGCGTGCTGTTGCTGGCATTTGAATGAACGGAATAATTCCTGGCAAGTTGCACAAGTAAATGAAGATAAACATTGTCAACAAGAACGGTGTCCAACCCATGCCGCTCTTGCCCATTGTTTCCATGATGATGTTTTTCTCGATGAATTCAACGATGATCTCGGCAAGGTTGCGTGAACCTTTTGGTGCTTTGCGCGCATCTTTTGATGCAGCAACTAAAAACAACACAGTGCCGATGACGGCGCTCAAAATTGAGATGATTACAACTTTGTTAATGCCTGGCGTTACATCTTTCCAGCGAAGAATTGTGTTGATCGGCGGGAAACTGAAGCCACGACCGGATTCAGCGCTCGGCACAAGTTTCTGAAGTACTTGCACTGACGCCTTGATTGCGAGTTGAGTTGAGAACACTATGGTCATCCTGTTGATCGACTAGGTGGGCTACTGGTTGAGAAGTTGGTCTTGGGTTGAATTCGGTTTTGGCTTGAGGCCGGGGAAAGCAAGCGACAAAGAAACATAGCGCATTTCCCAGAACAATAAACCAACATGCACGATGACAATCGTCATGCACAAGGGAACTAGCTCGACCCATGAGGCGTTGCGCACCAAAAACACCGCGGCAGCGATCACGGCCAAGCGGAAGATGTAGCCAAACAACGTCGCACCCATCATCAATGCATAGGAAATCTTGGCCGTATATGAAACCATCCACGCTGCGACCGCAAAATTGCCAAACACGATGGCCAAGCCATACGCACCAGACCATGCGCCGTTTGCACCCCAAAAGACTGCGCTAGCAGCAATAATCACCGGGGCAACAAACATTCCGCGTTTGATGATGTCGCGCACAATGGCAGCCTCGGGGGCAGGGCCGGTGTCATGCATTGACAACACCGATGTGTACTGCGGGTCGTCGCTTTTCATTTTGCTACACGCTCTTGCTGGTGACTTGTAGTGCCCTGCAATCGTTGCTCGGCAAGTGCTTCAATGTGCGTGCCATAGGTGTAGTACAAACGAGCAAAATTTCCGACGACAGAAAAAATCACAAGACCAATCGTAAACATCGGCATTGATCCAACTGCCGAATCGATGACAAGACCGATGACAGTGAATACCAAAACGCTGATGGCCATCTCGGGACCACGACCCAGAGAGTCACTTGAGCCAGTGAGTGCTGACTTCTTTGCCTTATTTTTTGGCACGATTCTTTTTGTCAAAAAATTCATCGAATTGGACATCCCAGACGCTTGTGAAACTAGGTACAAACTAGACGGGATAAGGACTTGCGACCAAATTGCTCGTGCAATTGTGTGCCTGAGGGGCTGTTATTGCGTTGTTATTGACTCGCGGTGCCGCACCAGCCGGGGGTGGAAAATTGAGAAACCAATGAGCAAGACCGCTGCCAGTAAAACCAGCCACAGATTGGGATTTTTGTTGGTCAGTGCTGGGTATAGGGCAAACGCTGAAAACAGACCTGTCCACAGCCACAAAATGACAACTGCTCGACGCGGGCCATGACCGAGAGCAATCAACCGGTGATGCAAGTGTCCGCGATCGGCTGTTGCGAGGCCTTTGCCACTCAATGTGCGCCTAAATATGGCAAAGATCACATCGATAATTGGCACGCCAAGAATCAACAACGGAATGAAGAGCGGCGCAATAAAGAAATACGTTTGGCCGCTGAAATCTTGGGACTGCGGGTCGGCGCGACCACCCACAACGCTCGTTGATACCGCCATCAAGAGACCAAGCATCAGAGCACCAGAGTCGCCCATGAAGATTCGTGCTGGGTTGAAATTGAACGGCAAGAACCCAATACAAATACCCAGCGTGATGATTGCAATCAGTGGGCCAATGTTTGGTTCGGACAACAAGCCAACATCACCGAGGTGTTTGCTGTAGACAAAGAACGATGCTGCGGCGATCGCAACAATGCCACCAGCAAGTCCATCGAGCCCGTCAATCAAGTTGATTGACTGCGTCATTCCCAACAACCAAAACACGGTGAACAATGGAATCCAGTCATTGGGCAAGATGAACACGTCAAGAAATGGAACGCGAAAGAAAAACATAGTGACACCAAAATAAACAAGCACAAGTGCTGCGACCACTACCCCAGTGACTTTCATCGGTGCAGAAACTTCGCGAATGTCGTCAAAAATTCCGAGAACGAAAATCACGACTGCTGCAATGAGCACACCGATTAATTCGGAGTTTTTTTCGAACAAACCAGAAAAACGATCCATCCGCGAAGCAAGTAGGAGCGACGCGAGCAACCCAACAAAAAACGCGATACCACCGACATCTGGTGTCGCAACCGGATGCGAGCGTCGTTCATCCGGCTCTGCCATCCAACCTTTTTTACGAGCAACAATTGCAACAACCGGCGTCGTTGCTGCAGTCACTACCGCGGCACACCCTCCAACAATCAGGTAGCCGTTGAGATCAATCACGGATTATTTGTTGACAGTTGGATACACCGGAAACTTGGCGCACAATGCGGCAACTTTTGCGCGCACTTGAGCAACAATCGCAGGGTCGTTACGACCACGCAGTGTTGTTGCAATGTATTCGGCAATCAATGGCATCTCGGTTTGGGTCATGCCCTGTGTTGTTACCGACGGAACACCGATGCGCACACCAGATGTAACGAACGGACTGCGTGGGTCATTTGGAATGTTGTTTTTATTCAGCGTTATTCCGGCTTGATCGAGCACCAACTGTGCCTCTTTGCCAGTAAGTTCGCTGTCAAACGGACGCAAATCAACCACCATCATGTGCGTATCAGTGCCACCAGAGACGAGTCTGAAACCCTGATGCGCGAGTGCTTCTGCAAGTGCCGATGCATTAGCGACGATTTGGTGGGCATACACCTGGAAGCTCGGTTGCATAGCTTCATGAAATGCAACCGCTTTACCCGCAATTGCATGCTGGAGTGGACCACCCTGACTACCAGGAAACACCGCCTTATCAATGGCCGCTGCATGTGCTGCAGAAGAAAGAATGCAACCACCGCGAGGGCCACGCAATGTTTTGTGAGTTGTAAACGTCACGACATCGGCGAACGGAACTGGGTTTGGATGCGCACCACCAGCGACCAGGCCAGCAATGTGCGCAATATCAAACATCATCAATGCGCCAACTTCGTCGGCAATTGCCTTAAATGGCTCTGGCTCTAGTCGGCGTGGATACGACGTTGTGCCAGCAACAATCATCTTTGGGCGATGCTCGAGAGCCAGTTCGCGGATTTGCTCGAAATCTAGGCGCTCATCGGTATCGCCAACACGAAACGATTTGAAGTTATACAAAATTCCGCTGGCATTGACTGGCGAACCATGAGTGAGGTGACCACCATGATCGAGGCTCAGACCTAAAACAGTGTCGCCAGGATTCAAGAGCCCTAAATACACGGCCATGTTGGCACTTGCACCAGAGTGTGGTTGCACGTTTGCGTGATCTGCGCCAAAGAGTTTTTTGACGCGCTCAATAGCAAGTGCTTCGATCTTGTCGACAACTGCATTGCCGCCGTAATAACGCTTTGTTGGATAGCCCTCTGCGTATTTGTTGGTGAGCACCGAGCCGGTTGCGGCCATCACATCTGGCGACGTGAAGTTTTCACTGGCGATTAATTGCAAACCTGTGATTTGTCGACCACGTTCCTCATCGATGTATCCAAAAGTTTCGGTATCTCGGGATGTTTCAGATGGCCAAGGCATTATCGGTTTCCTTCTTGTTCTTCGATTTCGGTTAATTGTGCGACTCGACGTTCGTGTCGACCACCTTCAAAAGGTGTCGTGAGAAATGTGTGCAAAATTTGTTCTGCGAGTTCAAACGTGACCACTCGCCCACCCATCGACAACACATTGGCGTTGTTGTGTGAGCGCGCCATCTCTGCAAGGTACATGTCATTGCACAATGCGGCACGAACTCCGCGCACTTTGTTGGCTGCAATTTGCTCGCCTTGTCCGCTTCCACCCAACACAATGCCCATGTCGGCTTTGCCGTCTCGCACCGCGCGACCAACCGCAGCACAAATTGGTGGGTAGTCAATCGAATCAGTGGAATGTGTGCCGTGGTCGTCAACTTTGTGACCGGCCTTGGTCAAAACCTCAACCAGGTGTGCCTTGAGTTCGAAACCCGCATGGTCAGAACCAATTGCAATCGTGCGTATCTGTGGGCTATTCACTGCGCACGATCCTAGATCACGAGCAACCCAACCAATACTTTGCTTATTTCTCTAGATATATACAGTTGACCTAGTGACATCTGGCCAAAACAAGATCGACCCGCGCACCCCGATCCTTGTCGGGCAAGCACAGGTTGCACAACATACCGATGATCTCAAAAGTGCTGCAGGTCCAATCGAATTAATGTCACAAGCAGTTCGTGAAGCATTTGCCGACGCAGGAATACAAAACCCCACAACAATCGATGCCCTACGCGTAGTTCGCTCGCTGTCGACACGGAACACCAACCCCGCTCGCGATATTGCATCCACGCTTGAGATCAGTGCCAACGAATATGGCCTCACGCCTCACGGCGGCAATATGCCCCAGTACTTGGTCAATAGCGCTGCACTGCAGATACGCGACGATGGCGCGCAGATGATCGTGCTCACAGGAGGAGAATCATTTAGATCTCGTCGTCGGGCTCGTGCCGCACAAATGACATTGCCATGGATGGAACAACACGACGGTGAAGCACCAACTGCCCTCGGCGAAGACCTGGTGATGAACCACGAAATTGAATTGGCTCACAAAATCATGCTGCCTATCGAGATCTACCCAATGTTTGAGACTGCATTGCGTTACCGCGACAAACGAACAGTTGCAGATCACCAAAAGTACATCAGCGAATTGTGGGCGCGCTTTAGCGATGTTGCAGCAACAAACCCTCATGCGTGGATTCAACAGAGTTACACCGCTCAAGCAATACGTATGCCAACATCCGACAACCGAATGATCGGTTTTCCGTACACAAAGTTGATGAATTCAAACAACGATGTTGACATGGCAGCAGCACTCGTGATGTGCTCTGTCGAGCGTGCTGAAGCACTGGGCATTGCTCGCGATAAATGGATATTTCTGCACGCAGGAACCGACTGTCACGAACACAACTTTGTTTCACATCGCCACACATTTACCGAGACACCAGCAATACGCATTGGCGGCCAACGCGTGCTGGCACTTGCCGGAAAATCTATTGATGAAATCGAGAATCTTGATCTCTATTCATGCTTCCCATCTGCTGTGCAGCTTGGCGCAGAATCACTCGGTGTTTCACTCGACCGAAAACTCACCTGCACAGGCGGACTCTCGTTTGCTGGCGGACCATTTAACAACTACGTAATGCACGCAATTGCTACCACGATGACAACGCTGCGCGAAAAACCACAAGAAACTGGTTTGGTGTGGGCCAATGGTGGTTATGCAACCAAGCATGCGTTTGGTGTGTACGCAACAACTCCACCGCTTCAGGGCTTCCGACATGAGTCGCCACAAAACGAAGTTGATGCACTTCCTCGACGCTCCGTAGCAACGGCACTTGAGGCCAAGGGTGCAGCGACTATTGAGGCATACAGCGTGATGCACGATCGAGATGGCACTGCCGAGAAAGTGCGTGCAGCAGTGCTTCTGGCCGATGGTCGCAGAGCATGGGCAACGAGCGACAACACACAACTTGGACAAGAAATGTGTGAAAACGAATGGGTTGGAAAAACAGTCACACTTGACGCAACCGGCGATATCCGTGTCTAAAACAGTCTCTGATACGTTTCCGCGTCAGTTTGCTCGCAGTCAACGACTCACACTTGGCGAGCCACGCAACATCGTTGTGTCGCCCGATGGCACACGCGTAGTTTTTTGCAGGTCGCTCGGTGGGTCTGATGCAGTGAACTCGCTGTATGTACTAGACGTACCTACTTCGGTTGAAACATGTGTTGCCGACATGCACGCGCAACACTCAAGTAACGCAAACCCAAAATTGGATACGTCGGCCGAGCAAGCGCGACGCGAACGCGCCCGCGAAGGTGCATCAGGAATCGTGAGTTACTCGTGCGACGATCAGGCACTCAATGCTGCATATTGCGTTGCAGGGCAACTCTTTGTTACCAACCTCGTTACGGCTGTCACTCACAAAATAGAAACTTCGGACGCAATCTTTGATCCGCGGCTGAGCCCAAACGGAAAGCTTGTTGCATACGTGCGAGACAGCAAATTGTGTGTTTGCGATATTGCTGGCAATGAAACAATTATCGCAGCAGAGGCTGAGCCCAATAGCGACATCACTTGGGGTCAAGCCGAGTTTGTTGCCGGAGAAGAAATGGGCCGACAGCGCGGTTATTGGTGGTCTCCAGGCAGCACTGCAATAGCGGTGTGTCGGGTAGACAACTCGCCCGTTGCCATGACATGGATTGGTGATCCTGCCAACCCGATGACCCAACCACGACCACATCGTTACCCATTTGCTGGCACCAACAATGCAGAAGTTTCATTGCATCTGTTCAGCATCGATCACGCGGATAAATCTTCGCGCGTAGATGTGCAATGGCAGCAATCTCAACTTGAATACCTCACCAATGTTCAGTGGACACGCAACGGATTGATCATTGCTCTGCAAAATCGTGAGCAAACGAAGCATAAGGTTTGTGCAGTCCACACAAGCACGGGCGCGTTAAGCACGATTCGCACCGAGACAGACGAACATTGGATCGATTTAGTGGCCGGAAGCCCTGCGCTACTTGAAGATGGTCGATTCGCAATGTGCTGCGAACGCAATGGTGTGAGGGCGCTCACCATTGGCGATCAAGTTGTAACGAGCAGTGAAATACAAGTGCGAAACATCATCGCAACAACGCCTACTGCGATCTATTTTGGAGCAAACCCAATTGCGGATCCAACGGTGCTGCACGTGATGCGCTGTGCACTCTCGGATCTTTCGGTGTCTTCGCTGACAGACGAACCAGGCGTATTCACTGCTGCAGTTGGTGGCGACACAGTCGTTATTCGCAGCGCCATGTTGGGCGAAGTGCGCACCGCTACTCGCGTGAATGGCAAACATCAGATTGCAAACAATGCCGAAACATGCCTGCTCACCCCAAATGTGACACTGCACCGTGTTGGTGCAAACAAGATTGCTACTGCGATTGTGATGCCGCAAAATCACGACGGCTCACCATTGCCTATTTTGTTTGACCCATATGGCGGGCCACACGCACAGCGAGTGTTGTGCGCGTCCAGCGCATACTTTGCTTCGCAGTGGTTTGCTAACCAAGGCTTTTGCGTTGTTATTGCCGACGGACGTGGCACACCGGGGCGTGGCACGCAGTGGGAACGCGACGTCCACCATGACCTCGCCACCAAGATCCTTGATGATCAAATTGAAGTGCTGCGCGAACTTCCAAAACTAGTGCCGTGCGCCGACACAACACGAGTAGGTATTCGTGGTTGGAGTTTTGGTGGCTACTTGGCCGCACTTGCGGTGCTTCGTGCCCCCGACATGTTTCATTGCGCAGTTGCTGGTGCGCCTGTAACCAAATGGGATCTGTACGACACGCACTACACCGAGCGTTACATGGGCGACCCACACACGCATGCTGCCGACTACGAAGCAACTTCACTTGTTGCCCATGCACATTTACTGGAGCGCCCACTACTTCTTATCCACGGGCTTGCAGACGACAACGTACTTGCAGCACACACACTGCAGTTTTCAACCGCACTGCTGCATCACGGCAAAGTACATGAGTTGCTCGCGCTCAGCGGAGTCACACACATGACACCCCAAGAAGTGGTTGCAGAGAATCTCTTACTGCACCAACTTCAATTTTTGCAGCGACACCTCACAAAATAAAGGGCATCAGCCAAGTAGTTGTCCGACCGCAATGCGGTCGCGACCAGACAAATCTTGTTTGATCTCTGCGCCAACAAAATCGGATGCAGACATCATTGCGAGCACATCCGCGCCTTGCTGATACCCGATCTCAAGAACGAGCCACCCCGATTGCTTCAGCCATGTTGAAGCGCCATCAATGACTGTGCGCAAATCTGCGAGCCCATTGTCGTGGGCATACAAAGCCGAATGTGGCTCATACATATGAACGTCTGGCGCAACTTCGTTTGAAGCATGGGCAATATATGGCGGATTACAAATAGCGATATCGATCATGCCTACCAAATCTTGAGGCAACGCATTCCACCAACTGCCATGTGCAATGCGCACATTTGCTGCTGCCCTACCAATACCAATCATGTTTGCGCGAGCAACATCAAGGGCATCAACCGACGCATCGGTAAGCCACACATGCGCGGCTTCGGCGCCAAGTTCGAATGCCATTGACAGACCAATCACGCCACTGCCCGTGCCCAAATCGACAACCTGCAAAGGAGTTTTGCTCGACTGTGTCCGTGCAATATCAAGAGCGACTTGCACAACCTGCTCTGTCTCGGGCCGGGGAATCAACACACGCTTGTCAACCATGATGTCGAGGTGCCGAAAGGCCCAGCGCTTCATTACATATTGCAACGGCACTCCACTGAGTCGATCTTGCAGCATTGCATGCAAACTTTTTGCGCACGCCACTGACACAAATTGATCTTGTTCTGCAGAAAACTCGGCAGAATCCATGCCACTCGCGTGCTCGCACAACCAACGCGCCTCTTGAGCATTACCCAATTGTTGTGTTGTTGACGCAAGCATCTCGCGCCACGAAACGTTGTCTGTCGCGTCGGCCACTGCGGTCTTCTCGCTTAGTGAACTTCGACGGAAGCGCCAGCCAACTGTTCGATCTCGAACTGCGCAGTCAGCGCATCGATCACTGCATCAAGATTACCCATCAACACATCTTGCAATTGGTACAACGTAAAGCCAATGCGATGGTCGGTGATGCGATTTTCTTTAAAGTTGTAGGTGCGAATCTTTTCGCCACGTCCGCCCTTGCCCACCTGGGCCTTGCGTTGTGCAGACATTTTTTCGGCTTGCTCGTCTTCGCGCAACTTGAGCAAGCGCGAACGCAAGACGGTCATTGCTCGCAGGCGGTTTTGCAACTGGCTGCGCTCGTCTTGCATTGCAACAACCAAACCAGACGGTTTGTGAGTGATGCGCACCGCAGAGTCGGTGGTGTTGACACCCTGACCGCCAGGACCGCTGGCGCGATAGACGTCAATATGTAAATCTTTTTCGTCGATCTCGACGTCGACTTCTTCGGCTTCTGGCAACACCATCACAGTTGCAGACGATGTGTGAATGCGGCCTTGTGCTTCGGTGACTGGCACGCGTTGCACTCGGTGTGGTCCACCTTCGAAGCGCAACTTTGTCCACACTGTGTCACCTTTGGCCGACACAGTGATCTGGTTGATGCCGCCCATTGGCGAGTTGTCGCGCGACAACACTTCCCATGTCCAACCCTGTCTTGCTGCATATGCGGCGTACATCTCAAACAAATCGCCAGCAAAGAGGTTTGCTTCTTCGCCGCCTTCCGCGCCACGAATTTCGATGATGATGTTTTTTCCATCGTTCGGATCGGATGGCAACAACAACACTTTGAGTCGTTCTTCCAACTCGGACAACTTGATTACTCCGGCATCGATCTCGGCTTGCAGTTGCTCGCGCTCAGAGCCATCGGCATCGGCAAGCAACTCGCGTGCGGCCTCGGTGTTGCCTTCGGTGTCGAGATACTCGCGGATACACAGCACCAATGGTGTTTGCTGCTTGTAGCGACGCGAAGCATCACGCAATTTTGCTTGATCGCTCAACACTTCTTGGCTAGCCAAACTCTCTTCAAGCGCCCTGTAATCGGCATCAATTTGAACGAGTCTGTCTAACACGCCTCTTAGGCTACGACTTTTTTAGCGAACAACGGGTGCGACTTCAACGAAACGTGCAGGAATACGCAGTGATTTTGCCAACTTTGCCAACGATGGCGTGACGTTGTTGGTGTGGGTTGCGATGACAAGTTGTGCATCGGGAGCAATGCGAGCACGCGCGTCAGCCGCAAAAGAAACGACATCTACATCAACAGATGCTGTGCACACAACAACAATTTGCTGACCATCATCGGTCGTGCCCACTGCACAACAAGGCACCGCATCCTTCACATTGAGACGCATGGCTGGTGGCTCGGTTGCTTGTAGCGACGAAGCACCAACCAATTGTGGCTCAACGATCACACGATGCCTCAGCAAACGTTCGGCAGCAAGCCTGTTGAGTGGGTGATGCTCTGCCCCGCTTTGACGATGGCCGCGCACAATGTTGACAACCTTGATCAACGACTCGAGTGTGGCAACTTTGCCATGCAGCATTTGGAATGTCTCGCGGTCGTGAGCGCCAACACCAATCTCGAGACGAGGTTCGTTGTCATTTTCGTCAATAACAACCCTGCACACTTCAAGTCCCATCACTTCGCCGCTCAATACACCGTGTTCGCGAACAATATCGGCACCAGACTCACCAATAATCGACGCAAATTGTTCGTGCGTGTTGGGTACTGCTGATGACGGCATCACAGGATCGGATTCGGCACGAGCGACTTGTTTGTCGGCAACAAGCCACACACGAATGTCTCGATCAAACAACTGTGCACGCCGCGACACAAGACCCGCATCAGATGTAACAAAGATGTCGAGAGACGTGGCATCAAACTTTTGTGCCCACAACAGCACTGGGCCAAGCGAGCGCTCACATTGTTCGAGCACCGCAACCCATGCATGGTTTGCGCTTACGGCACCTGCGCCAAGAGCAAACTCGACAAACTCGACAAACTCTGGCTGCTCGACAGCACCGATGCTTGACATTGCACTACGCAGAGCAAGCTGCGCCACACGGCTTTTCTGATTGTTGTTCTCACTCATGCGAGAAAGGCCAATGACGTGTTGCTGATTTAGGCGTTTGGTTGCTTGGCGATTTCGGACAAGAACTCATCGTTGTTCTTAAACGTCTTCAATCGATCGATCAACAACTCGAGACCTGGAGCAGCGTTGCCACCCTCGGCCAAACCGCTCAAAACTCGACGCAGTTTCCAGACCATTTGCAATTGCTTGCGATCAAACAACAACTCTTCGTGTCGCGTTGATGATGCATCTACGTCAATGGCTGGGTAGATACGGCGCTCCGAGATCTTGCGATCGAGACGAAGCTCCATGTTGCCCGTACCTTTGAACTCTTCGAAAATTGCATCGTCCATGCGGCTGTTTGTCTCGACCAATGCTGTTGCAAGGATCGTGAGGCTGCCACCTT
>JBIKZO010000130.1:0-3802 GCA_044354675.1 Ilumatobacteraceae bacterium
AAAAGGGGAGAGCACAACAGATGAGGAAAAATCACATTAAGGGTTTTGCCCTTGCTACAGCAGCAGTCTTCGGACTTCTTGCTTGTGGTGGGAGCGATGCGGCCACTGATACAACAATGGCAGAAACAGTTACTACTGAAGCAGGAGCTGACTACAGCATGCTCAAAGCTGCTGTTGTCTACATCGGTGTTCCAGACGACAAAGGTTGGACATACCAACACGAACAAGGCATCCTTTCTCTCGAAGCCGAACTTGGCATTGAAGTTAAGCGTGTAGAGAATGTTCCTGAAGGCGATGAAGCCGAAGCAATCATGGAAGGTCTCGCAGCCGAAGGTTACAACTTGATTTTCGCAACTTCATTTGGTTACGGAACTCCAATGGCACGCGTTGCCGCTAAGCACCCAGAGGGTTGCTTCCAGTGGGCAACAGGCGCAAAGTTCCTCCTCACCGCAGAGATGGGTGGAGAGTACGCAACGTTTGGTGACATTCCTGCAAACTTGGGCACGTACTTCGGTGCTGCTGAAGAAGCTCGTTACTTGAGTGGTATCGCAGCAGGCGCAGCAAGCCCAACCGGCAAGCTCGGTTATGTTGCAGCGTTCCCAATTCCAGAAGTTATTCGCGGAATCAACGCATTTACACTTGGCGCGCAGTCTGTTAACCCAGATGCAACCGTTCAAGTTTCTTGGACAAAGACATGGTTCGGACCAGATACTGAAAAAGAATCTGCTGAATCACTTCTTGCAGCAGGCGCTGACGTTCTTGCAATGCACCAAGACACCACAGCAACCGGCCTTGCAGCCGATGCAGTCGGTGCCAAGTGGGTTGGTTACAACAGCGATGTTGCTGAAGCAGCACCAAATGCATGGCTCACTGCTCCAACATGGAACTGGGGTCCTTACTATGTTCAGACCGCAAAGGCCGTTGCTGGTGGCACATGTCCATCAGACGAGTACTACGGTTCGATGGCTGACGGAATGGTCACGCTTGGTTCATTCGGTTCATCAGTAGATGCCGATACACAAGCATTGATCGCCGAGAAGGCAGCAGCAATCATCGATGGTTCATTCGCACCATTCCAAGGCCCAGTGATGGACCAGGACGGTAAGGAAGTTGTTGCAGCTGACACAAAGCCAGAGTTGCTCGACTTGCTCGGAATGAGCTACTTCGTTAAGGGAGTAATCGGTTCTCCAAAGGGCTGATTTATAAATGAGTAATACCTCTCACGAGGTTGCACAGGGGCCGCACCACACCAGTGGTGCGGCCTCTACTGCACTCTCAGCACATTCAATTGACAAGAAGTTTCCTGGTGTACTTGCCAACGACTCGGTCGACTTTGATGTTCGCGCAGGCGAAGTGCACACGCTGTTGGGCGAAAACGGTGCTGGTAAAAGCACGCTCGCTGCAGTGCTGTGTGGTCTGTATCAACCCGATGCTGGGTATCTCATGCGCAACGGCAAGCGCATCAATTTGTCGTCACCGCGCGCAGGTTTGCAGCACGGAATTGCGATGGTGCATCAGCACTTTCGTTTGGTCGAAAGATTTACTGTTTCAGAAAATGTGATTTTGGGTAGTCGCGATTTGCCGTTCAGATTGAACCGTCGCGACATTAACGAGAAGGTTGCAGCAGTTGCCGAATCGTACGGATTGCCAATTGACCCTGATGCAACCGTTGGCGACTTGTCGGTTGGACAACGTCAGCGAGTCGAAATCGTAAAGGCGTTGTATCAAGGCGCAGAGATTTTGTTGTTAGATGAGCCAACTGCAGTGTTGGTGCCATCCGAAGTAGAAAAGTTGTTTGAAAACGTGCATGCAATGACAGCAGCCGGAAAATCAATCGTGTTTATTAGCCACAAACTTGGCGAAGTTGTCGAGATCTCCGATCGCGTGACGGTTTTGCGCAACGGGCGAGTGACGGGTCATGTTTCGGGTAGAGGTACTACAGACACAAAAGAGCTTGCGCGCCTCATGGTTGGTCGCGACATTGAGCTCAATGCGCAGCGCGCCAAGCACGCAACTGGCCACGAGGTTTTGCAAATACGCAATTTGTCATTGAGCGTTGATGACGTTGCTGTACTCACCGACATTTCGTTCAATGTGCACGCAGGCGAGATGGTGGGGATTGCAGGTGTTGCGGGTAACGGACAACGCGAACTCGCCGACACTATTGCTGGTCTGATTTCGCCAACGAGCGGTTCGATCACAATCTCAGGCTCAATGACAACTGATCGTGGTCCAATTCAGGCGCGCGAAGTTGGCCTGGCCTATGTTCCAGAAGATCGTCTCGGTATGGGTCTTGTTCCGTCAATGTCGATTCTTGACAACTTGTTGCTCACTCGCGACAGACAGATAGTTGTTGATCGAGTGTCGGTGCGACCTGAAGCCGCGCGACTGATCGAACAATTTGAGATCAAGGCAAATGGCCCAGATCATCTCGCTCGCAAACTTTCTGGCGGCAACGCGCAGAAGGTGTTGCTTGCACGCGAACTTTCTGGTGGCCGCGGTGCAACCAAGTTATTGGTCGTTTGTTCTCCAACACGCGGCCTCGACGTAGGTGCCATTGAGACGGTGCGCCGACTCCTTAATGATGCTCGCAGTGCGGGTCAGGCAATTTTGTTGATCTCTGAAGACCTTGACGAAGTGTTGTCATTGTCGGATCGCGTGCTTGTGCTGTATCGCGGGGCGGTAGTGCACGAGACCCCTGGCGAAACGGCGCAACTGTCACAAGTCGGTGCTGCGATGGCAGGACTTGCTAACGAGGGATGTTCATGATGCAGATTCCATTTCGTGTTGTGTTCGAGCAGCGAGGTGAGACACCGCGGCGGTTGTCATTGCTGGTTCCGCTTGCGTCAGTTTTTGCCGCATTGTTTTTTGGTGCGCTTTTTTTGATCGCTACGGGCCACTCACCAATTGACACATACTCAAATATGTTTCAAGATGGTTTTGCTTCGTTCAACGGCATTACCGACACGTTGGCTTTGTCAACGGTGCTCATTTGCACCGGTATCTCGGCTGCGTTTGCTTTTCAGATGAATCTCTACAACATCGGTGGCGAAGGTCAGTTGTATCTCGGTCTCATCGGTGGTGCTTGGGCAGGCATTGCGCTCGGCGACCACTTGCCAACGTTGCTGATGGTGCCAGTCGTGTTGTTGTGTGGCGCACTTGCAGGTGCGGCGTGGATATTCGTACCCGCATTTGTGCGATCAAGGTTGGGCACCAGCGAGATTGTTTCCACATTGCTACTCACGTATATCGGAGCAAGTCTCATCAAGCATGTGATTTACACGCCTGGGAGTTTCTTTCGCAACCCGAATACTTCCTTTCCTCAAGGTCGATTGGTCGCAGACTCTGCGTCGCTTGACAGTTTTGGTAGTTCACGGCTCTACCCAACGTTTTTTGTTGCACTGATTATTGCTGGCGCACTGTATTGGGTTGTCAAGCGCACCGAGTTTGGCTACCGCATCAACGTCATCGCCGACTCTCCAAAGGCCGCTCATTACGCCGGCATTCATGCAAACCGCACCACCATGTGGGTGATGCTCATCTCTGGCGCTTTGTCGGGTTTGGCTGGCGCCATGCTCATCGTCGGTCCATACGGAAAAATTGAGCCAAGCATCATCACGCTCGGTTATGGCTATGCGGGCATCGTGGTGGCAGCGCTTGCGCGCAACAATCTCGGTCTCATCATTGTGAGTGGAATTTTGTTCTCTGGTCTCAGAGTCGGTGGCAACAACCTGCAAGTAACAACAGATACTCCTATTCATATAGGTGTGATGCTTCAGGGTGCCATTTTGTTGTTTGCACT
>JBIKZO010000131.1:0-3789 GCA_044354675.1 Ilumatobacteraceae bacterium
GATGCCGCGCTCTTCTACGGTGCGAAGGACGTAATCCTTTTGCTGATCGTGCATGGAAGTCACCTCAACAGTCTGCCGTGAGAAGTAATCAACAGCACCGAGGACCGGATCCTCGGTGCTGTTGAAACCTATATGCCTATTTCTTTTTTGAGCCTTTTGCACCTTTTGATTTCTTCGGTGCTGGCTTTGTTGATTTCACTACTGCCTTCTTGGCTGCTGGGGCTTTGACAGCACCACATACAGTCTCAAGAATTAGACGCGTTACCACGTATGGGTCGACGTTGGCATTCGGACGACGATCTTCTGCGTAGCCCTTCTTGTCACGTGCAACCTGCCAAGGAATACGTACCGATGCACCACGGTTAGAAACACCGTACGTGAACTTGTTGTACGGCGCGGTCTCGTGCTTGCCAGTGAGTCGGCTCTCGATGTCGTGGCCGTAGTTGCTCACGTGCTCCATCACTTTGGTGCCGAGAGCTTTGCAAGCAGCTTCAATTGCCGAGTAGTCCTTGCGCATCGCCTTGGTCGAGAAGTTGGTGTGTGCGCCTGCACCATTCCAGTCTCCCTTTTGTGGCTTGGCTGCGTACGAGATCACTACGTCGTAATCTTCTGCAATACGATCGAGCAACCAACGAGCAACATACATGTGATCGCTAACAGTCAATGCGCTTGCAGCACCAATTTGAAACTCCCACTGACCAGGCATTACTTCAGCATTTGTTCCTTCAATCATTAAGCCAGCATCCAAACATGCTTGCGTGTGCTCTTCGATAATTGGGCGACCAATTACTCGTCCTGCACCAACGCCGCAGTAGTAAGGACCTTGTGGTCCTGGCTCGCCAGTTGTTTCTGGAAAACCGAGTGGTCGACCATTCATGCGCATCATCGTGTATTCCTGTTCGATGCCGTAGATCATTCCGTGGCTTGCATACTTCGAAGCAGCCGCGGCACATGTTGCACGAGTGTTTGTCGGGTGTGGCTTGCCGGTAGTTGCAACCAATACTTCGCACAACACCAAAATGTTGTTGCCGCCGCGCAATGGATCTGGGCATGTGAACACTGGGCTCAACACGCAGTCAGATGCATCACCAGTTGCTTGCTCGGTTGACGAACCATCGAAGCCCCAGATTGGTGGAACTTTGACGCCGTTCTTGATGATCTTTGTTTTTGATCGAAGCATCGGTGTTGGTTGATGTCCGTCGATCCAGATGTATTCCGCCTGATATGGCATTGCATGTCCTTCCGGTTGGGAGAGCGAAATTGCAATTTCCGCTCTCAGGTACTCGTCTAGTCTCGCAAACCGCCGTTTCTATCCCGTTGCCCAATTGTGAACGGCGTGTGAAGATACGCCAGTCGGTCCACGCCTCTAGCCTGAAGACTGTGGCTGCACCGCTCCTCACTCACGCAACTGTGCGCATCGGGCTGGCCCAGATCAACCCCGTCGTAGGCGACATTGCATCAAACGCCACAAGGGTTTCACGTATTTATACAGACGCCGTCGAGCGTGGCTGTGAGGTGCTGGCATTTCCTGAACTCGCTCTCACTGGGTATCCGCCAGAAGATCTGGTGCTCAAGAGCGGTTTTGTGACAGACAACATTGCGGCAATGCACTCGTTTGCTGCCACCACGACATCGTGTGTGGCGATTGTGGGTTTTGTGGACAGAGTGGGCGACGAACTATTTAACGCCGCAGCAATTTGTGCGCATGGTCGTGTGCACGGCGTGTATCACAAACAATTGTTGCCGAACTACAGCGTGTTTGACGAACAGCGATATTTTTCTGCTGGTACAGATTTTTCATTGTTTCGAATTAATGGTGCGCTGATGGGTGTAACAATTTGCGAAGACATTTGGGAGCCAAGTGGTCCAGTGGCAACGCAGGCGAGAGCCGGTGCAGTGTTGAACATCAACATCAATGGCTCGCCATTTCATCGAGGCAAGAGTGGTGAGCGTCAACAGATGGTGAGCGAACGTGCGCGCGACAATAAATGCGTGATCGCCTACGTCAATCAGGTATGCGGTCAAGACGAATTGGTTTTTGATGGCGGATCAATGTTGTTTGATGCAAGTGGAACACTGTTGGCAAAGTCTGCACAATTTGTTGAAGGGATCCAGTTGGTTGATGTTGTCGTGCCTCGCACAGCCGGAGACCCAAGCGCAGATGTTAGAGAATTGTCGCCGGTTGTTGCGCCGCGTGAAGTTGCATTGACGGGCACTATTGCTGCAACAACGAGCGACATTGAACAGATGTATGGGGCACTTGTATTGGGCACGCGCGACTATGTGCGCAAAAATGGATTTACCGATGTAGTGATCGGATTGTCTGGCGGCATTGACTCTGCACTTGTTGCAGCAATTGCAGTGGATGCACTTGGTGCAGAGCATGTGCACGGTGTGTCAATGCCATCTCGTTACTCGAGTGAAGGTTCGCGTACCGATGCCGCAACACTTGCAAACAACTTGGGCATCGACATGCAAACGATTTCGATTGAGCCTGCATTTGAGGCGTACCTACAAATGACCGCCGCAAGTTTTGCTGGTCGACCACAAGACCTGACAGAAGAGAACTTGCAGAGCAGAGTGCGCGGCACCACGTTGATGGCGTTGTCAAACAAATTTGGGTGGATGGTGCTCACTACTGGCAACAAGAGCGAACTTGCGGTGGGCTATTTCACGCTGTACGGCGACTCAGTAGGTGGCTATGCGGTTGTTAAGGATTTGCTCAAGACAAGCGTGTACGAAATGTGTCGGTATATAAATAGCAAAAATGCGCGCGAGGTGATTCCTGAAGTTGTGATCACGAAACCGCCGTCTGCCGAGCTGCGTCCAGACCAGCGCGACGATCAGTCGTTGCCGCCATATGACGTGCTTGACGCAATTCTTGAGATGTATGTAGAGCAAGACCATACAGCCGCAGAGATCATTGCGCTTGGTTTCGACGAAGCACTTGTGCGTCGCATCAGCAGGCTTGTCGACCTCAGCGAATATAAAAGACGGCAAGGTGCGCCCGGTGTTCGAGTGACCTTAAAAGCATTTGGCAAAGATCGACGTCTGCCAATCACCAACGCATATCGGGGTTAGTGCGCTCCACCTAATCTTTTGTAGGCGAGGATAGAGATCGCTGCAAGAATTCCGAACGCAGAGCCAATCAGTGCAGGCACATCGACACCATATTTTTCGTATGCACGCGTTGCAACGATGGCGATGATGGCGCGACCGAGCGTGCCGGCTCCGAGCACCCAACCAAGACCGGCACCAGGGCTATTGGGCACAAGTTGTGATGCAATTGGCAACAAACTGACAACTGCAAATTCGAATCCGAGGAAATACACGCCAACAGCAATGAGGCCAAACACGATGTTTGTCGATGCAAGTGCAAGCAAGATGCCAGCAGGCACGATCATTAGTGCGCCACCCGCGATTGAGCGTTCTTTGCCCCAGCCGTCGGTGCGGTGTGCACTATTTAAAGATGCAAATAGTTCGACAGCGCCAAGTGCAAAACCGACCGCAGCGAGACGTGCAGCACCAAAACCAAATTGATCTTGCAACCATGCGCCAAATGTGACGAACAAACTTTGTGCACTCGACATGATGCAAAACATCGTGATTACGGCGAGCCACCCACGACCGTGCACTCGTGTCTTTGCACCTTGTACGTGTGCCGCAACAACACGTGGCTCAGAATTAACGCGCTTAGCAATTGATGCAGTCACCACAACGAGGCAGATGATGCCAAATAGGTATCCAATGCGCCAGTTGGTTGCAGCAGTGATGAGCCCCATGATTGAC
>JBIKZO010000054.1:0-11684 GCA_044354675.1 Ilumatobacteraceae bacterium
GCAAGCAGTCGATATAACGAGTGAGTTGTTCAACACCATCGATCTCGCCACGGCGTTTGATCTCGACGGCAACTGTTTGGCCCGATGCGTCACGGCACAACAAATCAACAGGGCCAACCGCTGTTGGGTATTCGCGACGAATCAGCGTCAGTCCAGGCTCGATCGACTCCGGGAGAGCAGCAAGTAGCTCTTGCAGGTGTGCTTCGACTCCGTCTTTTGTGAGTCCTGGGTCTTCACCTAGTTCGTGTGACGAGTCGCTAAACACTTCGTGTAGATAGATGGTCAACGTTTCACCTTTTGGATTAGTGACAACCCACTTGTCGTCGTGCTCGACAACAGTGTTGGGTGCGTTCATCCAGTTGAGTGGTTTGTATGCGCCGCCATCAGCATGAATCGCGATACATCCATCTGCTTTGCGCATCAACAGTCGGTTTGCTTCAGGCAGCGATGCATCGAGCCTGCCCTCGTACACGACGCTGCAGCGAGCGACTACCAATCTCATGCGTGTAGAAACTAGATCAACGACCGACGTGTTCGCGCATTCGCTTTTGGATCAAGTTGCGACGCGCTTGCAAATCTCGGTATGTCAGTGTGTCGACCGAAGTCTCGACGCCAAGACCTGCCTTAATGCTGTCCATGTTGAGTTCTACAGCCAAGTGATCTATGCCGAGTTCGCGTCCGAGGCGCTCTCCGTGCCGCTCTGCAAACAGCATTGAGATTGCAGTGACCTCTTGGATGATGTCGAGGTCGGGTGCCAAGCGAGCAATTGCTCCATCGAGAAACACCATGTTTTTGACGTACAACATGAGTTCTTTTGGCATGCGTGCGCCGTATCCCATCATTGCCTTGACAATGCGCTGTACTTCGTTGACGAGTTCTTCACCCGAAAGCGTGGTTGGGTCGACTACTGGTTGATCCAGATTGAGATCTTTGATCACAGCCTGAATGTCGGTGTCGAGGGGCAGGGCTCCTAGGTCGCGCAATGCCTCAATCTGTCCAACAACATTGTTGGTTGTTGCATTGAGCATCAGCCGTAAAAATGCCATGCGACGTGAGCCGGTGAGGCGACCAACGATGCCAAAGTCCAGTAATGCAGTGCGGCCATCTTTCATCACAAACAAATTGCCACCGTGCAAGTCACCGTGGAAAACACCATGAATCATTGCGCCTTCCATAAACGCGATCATTCCTGTGCGGATGACTTTTACCGTGTCGATACCAGCCGCTTGCATGCCAACGGCATCGTCAAACTTGAATCCTTCAAGGCGTTGCATCACGAGCACACGCCGAGCAACGAGGCTCGGATGTGGACGCGGCACGATGTATCCGTCTTGATGCAACTCGTGCAGCATCTTGGCAACATCAAGCATGTTGTCGGCTTCGATGCGAAAGTCGAGTTCTTCGACAATCGTTTCAGCGAAGAGTTCTACAAGTGCAGGAGGGTTAGCAAGTGCGCTGATCTTGATGCGACCAATCATGTGGGGGGCAAGCCACGCCATGACTCGCAGATCTTTACGTACGAGATTCGAAACAGATGGTCTTTGTACTTTGACAACTACTTCCTCGCCGGTGATCAACGTGGCTAAGTGAACCTGAGCAATCGATGCAGCGGCAAGTGGGGTGGTTGCAAATGTGCTGAAAACATCGGTGAGGCGGGCTCCAAGATCTTGTTCGACTACACGCTGTGCCTCTTCAAATGAAAATGGTGGAACTTGATCGCGGCAAAGTTTAAATTCGTTGACGAGTTCGACTGGGAACAATCCTTCGCCGCTTGAAATGATCTGACCAAGCTTGATGTAGGTAGAGCCAAGTTGCTCAACGGCCTTACGCATGCGCAAAGAAATAAATGCGCGCGATGCTTCAGGAGTCTCAAACTTCTTTCGCTTCTTCTTAACAAACCAAGGCAACAAAGCCATGCTGAGAACAAATACAACAGTGATCAATCTGGCGACAGGTGGAATCTTTGTTGGTTTCGTGAGCACTGGCACTTCGCGCTGGGCTTCGGCGCGCAAAGCGACTGCAGTTTTTTGCCACTTGATGCTGTCGTGTTGCAAAACCCAGGGTGGGTTTTGGTCAAACGCGCCCCAGTCGGTGTCGGGAGTAAAAGTCACCAGGCAATTCTGCCCGCGCGAAGCGCGTCTACAACTTGGTGTGCCAAATGTTGTTGGCAGACGATGAAGTCGGGGAGCCAAGTGTCACGCATGTTGTATATAAGAGGTGTTCCGTCGATGCGGCTCGTAAATAGTCCGGCTGCTTGAGCAACCACCATTGGCGCAGCAGAGTCCCATTGGTGCATTCCGCCCTCGTGCACATAAATGTCGGTTTCTCCAAGCACCACGGCCATTGCCTTTGCACCGGCCGAACCAAGTCGTGCAACTTCGCAGTCAAGAGCCTGGGCCACGATGATTGCGGCATCGGTGGCACGATTTCGCGAGACAACGAGTCGGGGCTTGCCTTCATGTCGAGGTGGTGTTGGCGGTGGCGTACCTGTTGAAAGAGTGAGTCCAAATGCTGGAAGCGCAACTGCACCTGCGGTGAGCGTACCCTCATTGGAAGGAGCACCGCTTAGATCTTTGCGCTCCCACAGTGCAATGTGCACGGCCCAATCTGCTCGATCAAACTCGGAATATTCTTGCGTGCCATCGAGCGGATCAATAATCCAAACCCGATCGGCAGTTAGTCGATTGGAGTCATCGGCGGCTTCTTCGGAAAGAATTGCATCATTTGGTCGGTGCTCGGCAAATGCTTCATCTAAAAACCGTTGTGCTGCAGCGTCACCAACATCCTTGGCCAACCATGTTGATGCACCGTCGTTATATAGACGCTCGCGCACCGCGAGCAGACGCTTGCCGGTTTCTTCTGCTAGATAATGAGCGAGTTCGTGATCGTCGAACTTCACGAAATACTGCGTCCAAGATCAATCGCTGCACGAACTGCTTCACGTACGGCATCTTCGTTTGCTCCAGATGCAACGAGTGCAGAAACTTGGCGCTCAAGTTGTTCGGCTGCCACTTCGTCAAAAGCATCGATGTGCTTGTTGGTTGCGATGGTGGATGCGGTGAGGAGCACAATTGCGGCTATAGAAGTGACAAGGCCGATACCGATGATGCCACCGTTGTTGTTGGAGACAATGCTCGTGGCGATGATGCCCCCAATGCCCGCTACAAAGACAACAGCACACACGATGCGAATGCGCTTTAGGGCGGTGTTCATACTGTTTGTATCGTATTGCGTTATCGCGAAAGTGGCTTGTACTTAATGCGCCGAGGTTGATCGGCTGCACCACCCAACTCTTTTTTACGCCATGCCTCGTAGTCGGTGAAGTTGCCTTCAAACCAACGCACTTGGCTGTCGCCCTCAAACGCCAACACGTGTGTTGCAATGCGGTCGAGAAACCATCGATCGTGGGAGATGACTACAACGCAACCGGGGAACGATTCGAGTGCGATCTCGAGGGCACGCAATGTGTCAACATCCAGATCATTTGTCGGTTCGTCGAGCAACAGTAAGTTGCCAGCTTTTTTGAGCATCTTTGCCAAGTGCACGCGATTGCGCTCGCCACCAGACAAGTCGCCAACACGCTTTTGTTGGTCGGAGCCCTTGAAGTTGAAACTCGCAACATATGCACGACCGTGAATCTCGCGTCCACCAACTTTGAGTGTTTCGGCTCCGTCAGTGATCTCTTCGTACACCGATGCATCTGCGTTGAGTGTGTCGCGACTTTGATCGACATAACTCATCTGCACGGTGTCGCCAATAGTTATCGTGCCCGAGTCGGGTGCTTCTTGGCCGCTCAACATGTTGAACAGTGTTGTTTTACCTGCACCGTTCGGTCCGATGATGCCAACGATGCCAGCAGGTGGAAGTGAAAACGAAAGACTCTCAATCAACAGTCGATCGCCGAAACCTTTGCTGAGATCTTTTACTTCGATGACTGTGCCACCCAATCGTGGACCAGCAGGAATCGCGATCTCGAGTTTGTCTGGACCACTGTCAGCGGCTTGTGCTTCGGCGTGCAATTTGTCGTACGCAGCAAGTCGTGCCTTGCCTTTTGACTGGCGAGCCTTTGGCGCCATGCGAACCCACTCGAGTTCACGTTGCAATGTGCGCTTACGCGCATCGTTGGATTTTTCTTCGCGACCAAGACGCTCTTGTTTTTGCTCAAGCCAACTGGTGTAGTTGCCTGAAAACGGAATGCCGCGTCCGCGGTCAAGTTCCAAAATCCACTTGGCCACGTTGTCAAGGAAGTAGCGGTCGTGGGTAATAGCCACGACAGTGCCTGGATATTCCTGCAAGAAACGCTCGAGCCAGTCAACGCTCTCGGCGTCCAAGTGGTTGGTTGGTTCGTCCAAGAGCAACAAGTCGGGGCGGCTGAGCAACAGGCGGCAGAGTGCAACTCGACGTCGTTCTCCACCAGAAAGTTTGGTCACATCAGCATCATTCGGTGGGCAACGAAGCGCATCCATTGCAATCTCAACATTGCGCTCGAGAGCCCACGCATCGGCTGCCTGAATTTTTGCTTCAAGATCTGCTTGTAGTGCACCAACTTTGTCAAAGTCGGCATCTGGTTCGCCCCACATTGCTGTGACTTCTTCGTAGCGCGCGAGCAAGTCGCGAATCGGTGCAACGCCGTCCATCACATTGCCAAGCACATCTTTTGCTGGGTCAAGTTTTGGTTCTTGTTCCAAAATTCCAACACTGAATCCTGGAGTCAGTCGTGCTTCGCCCGTATAGCCATCATCGGTGCCGGCCATGATCCGCAGCAGGCTCGACTTACCGCTGCCGTTTGATCCGATGACGCCGATCTTTGCACCGGGGTAAAAAGACAGCGAGATGTCCTCGAGCACAGTGCGATCTGGGGGATAAAACCGAGCCAGTTTGTAACAGGTATAAATAAATTCAGCAGCCATGACGCCTACAAACTAGTGGCAACATGGGACTGTGGGGCAGTGCTAGTTTGGAAAACAAGCGGAGGAGAGTTTTTTCCGTTTACAGACACACCTTAAAGGGGATTATTGAACATGGAACTTCTATCGCAGGACTACCTCTACACATTTACTTTTCGTTGGCTGCACGTTCTCGTCGGCATCGCCTGGATCGGTTTGCTGTACTACTTCAACTTGGTGCAGGTACCAGGTTTGGCTGCGTACGGCGATGAGGGCAAGGCCCGCAACATCACGATCGACAAGATTGCACGTCGTGCGTTGTGGTGGTTTCGTTGGGCTGCAATAGCAACTCTTGCAACTGGTCTCTTGATCACTGGTCAGAAGGACTACTGGAACAACTTCATGAATGGTTCGGCTTCGGGCAATGGCCATGACGTTGCAATTTCGGTCGGCATGGTGCTCGGCATCTTGATGGCTGCAAACGTCTGGATGATTATCTGGAAAAACCAAAAGGTTGTGCTTGCAAACGTTGTCAACGTGTTGGGTGGTGGCGAAGCAAATGCTGATGCCCCAACTGCCGGACGTAAGGCACTCTTGGCATCACGTCAAAACATGATCTTCTCAGTGTCGATGTTGTTCTTCATGGTTGGATCTGCCCACTTTTACAGCGGCGCATTTGGCGATGCAACAAGCAGCAACGCACGGTTGTTTTTCATCATCTCAATTGTGATTACCGCACTGCTCGAACTCAATGCAATCGGCATCTTCGGCGGCATCAAGGCCGGCAACAAGATGTTGTGGATGTATGAGAGCCACAAAAATGCACTCATCACATCTGGAGTGTTGTGGTTGGTGTTGTGGATTCTTTCCGAGGTCTTGCTCGGTAAGTAAACGTTTTAGATTTTAGTACTCACGAAAGCCGGTCTCACTTAACAGTGAGATCGGCTTTCATACTTTGGTGGCCAGGTACCGTGCAGAGCAACACGTAGTTGCCGGCAGCGAGGGTCACAGAACCACTATCAATGTCGCCATTTTTGTTGACCTTGAGTTCAAAGCCACTTAGTTTGGTGTCGCCTTGCGCAACTATCAGGTTGTGGCGGATGGTGTCTTCGTTGACATACGCAACAATATTTTCTCCGGCGGCGACTTCGTAACTCGTTTTGTCAAACCTGAGGCCGGAAATGGCGTGCACCTCGAGGTCGGTGTCGGCAGGGACGGTTGCGGCAGGGGACGATGACGAACTCGAGCAAGCGCCGAGTACGACAAGGGACATGAGTGCGAATGAACTTTTGGCAAATCGATTCATGGTTTCATAGTAACTGTCTAGGAATGGGCGAAAGATGGGTTCATTGCTGGTATCGAGATGTAGTTAGTCACACCCAGTCGCGCAAGCGGCTCAGAGTACAATGAATGCGATGCTTGACCGCCCTCAACCCGAGGAATTCGGCGCCAACTCTTGGCTCGTCGAAGAGATGTATGAGCAATATCGCAATGATCCAGCATCTGTCGGCGCGACTTGGCAAGAGTTCTTTAGCGATTTTCGTCCAGCCGGCTCTCCGCGTGTTGACAACACTGCCGAAATTTTGCGACCTCTTCTGTTGCCACCCGAAGATGTAAACGGAAAACTTGTTCAGCCAGTCAAACCAGTCGCAACATCGCCTGGGGTGGAGCCACCTGCACCGCGCGTCATTGCGCCAACCGAGATTTTGGCCGACCCAGCACCAGAGCCTCTACGCGGCGTGCCCGCCGCAATTGCAACGAATATGGAACGCAGTTTGTCGGTACCAACCGCAACAAGCTTTCGTAATGTGCCTGCCAAGTTGCTTGAGGTGAATCGCAAGGTCATCAACAACTATCGCGGGCGCACAGGTCAGGGCAAAGTCAGTTTCACGCACCTGATTGCGTACGCGGTTGTGCGTGCAATTGCCGACTCCGTGCCAAACATGAAGAATTCATATGCGATCGATGCCGATGGTAAGGCACAATTGCAAAAGCGTTCACACGTCAACATTGGTCTTGCTGTCGACGTCGACAAGGGCAATGGTCAGCGTTCGTTGGTTGTGCCAGTGCTTCGTCATGCCGACACACTCGACTTTGCCGGGTTCTTGTTTGCCTACGACGACATCATTCGCAAAGTTCGTGCAAACAAGCTGACAGCTGATGACTATGCAGGTGCAAACGTCAGCCTGACCAACCCCGGCACAATTGGCACCGTGCAGTCGGTGCCACGACTCATGCCTGGTCAAGGCGTCATCGTGGGTGTTGGCTCAATTGATTATCCAGCCGAGTTTCAGGGTTCTGATGAACGCACCATCGTGCGACTTGGTATTTCAAAAGTTGTCACCATCACAAGTACGTACGACCACCGCATCATCCAAGGTGCTGAAAGTGGAATGTTTCTCAAGTACGTGCACGAATTGCTGATCGGTGAACACAACTTTTATGCCGATGTATTCCGTAGTCTCGGCGTGCCATATCAATCTGTTGAGTGGCATCAAGATTCACATCTCATCGACAGTGAAGATGCGATGCTCGACAAGCAAATGCAAATTGCAACTCTCATTCGCGTGCACCGCGTGCGTGGACACCTGATTGCAGACCTTGATCCGTTGCGCTGGCAAGAGCCAGTCATGCCACGCGAGCTAGACCCCGCAACATATGGTCTGACAATTTGGGATTTGGATCGCGAATTTTTGACAGGTGGCGTTGGCGGCGTGCGCAAGTCGACACTTGGAGATTTGTTGGGTGTGTTGCGCGATGCATACTGCCGCACAATCGGCGTTGAATACATGCACATTCAGAACACCGAAGAGCAGCGGTGGATTCAGGAGCGAATGGAAGGCGAAATTCGCGGTCACACCAAGGTCGATAAGCGCAGAGTGCTTGAACGCCTCAACGCGGCAGAGTCGCTTGAGCGATTTTTGGCCACAAAGTACGTAGGTGCCAAGCGGTTTGGTTTGGAAGGTGCGGAATCCGCAATTCCAATTCTCGACGCGATCTTGTCTGGCGCTGCCGATGCAAAGCTTGATGGAGCAGTGCTCGGCATGATGCATCGCGGCCGTCTCAACGTGTTGACCAACGTAATTGGCAAGAATTATCAAGAGTTGTTTGACGAGTTCGAGGACTACATCGATCCTTCGTCGGTGCAAGGTTCTGGCGACGTCAAATATCACCTCGGCGCAACCGGCACTTTCGTGTCTCCATCGGGGGCAACTCTGCCGCTCGAGTTGTCTGCAAACCCAAGCCATCTCGAAACTGTGGATTCGATCGTGCTTGGCATGGTGCGCGCTGCTCAAGATCGCATCGATCCGCCGCTTGCGTACAGCGTGCTGCCACTGCTTATTCATGGAGACGCGGCGTTTGCTGGTCAGGGTGTAGTTGCCGAGTGCTTAGCCATGAGCGACACCAGTGGTTACCGAGTTGGCGGCACGGTGCATCTCATCGTCAACAACCAAATCGGCTTTACTACTTCACCGCAGTACGCACGTTCGTCGCAGTACCCGAGCGATGTGGCCAAAACAGTGCAGGCCCCAATTTTCCATGTCAACGGTGACGACCCTGAAGCGTGCGTGCGTGTAGCGAAACTTGCGTTTGAATATCGTCAGAAGTTTCACAAAGATGTCGTTATCGATTTGGTGTGTTACCGCCGCCACGGCCACAACGAAGGTGACGACCCGAGTTACACACAACCATTGATGTACAAAGCAATTGCAGAACGTCGCAGCGTGCGAAAGTTGTATGTAGAAACACTCGTTAAGCGTGGTGACATCACACTTGATGAAGCCGAGCAGGCTCTTGCCGACTATCAGACGAAGTTGCAAAGTGCATTAGATGCAGCACGTGCAGCAGCACCAGAGCCAATTCGTGTACCGCGTCCACCAGAGCCAATCGGCGTGTTGCCACATGTCGCAACTGGAGTAGAGAGAAAGGTGTTGGACTCAATTTTCCATCACTTGACCGAGTACCCACAGGGTTTTGCTCCACATCCAAAGTTGGTCAAACAGTTTGAGCTACGTGCCAAACAGTATGAGTCGCAAAACGATATTGACTGGGCGACTGGTGAGGCACTTGCGATCGGTTCGCTTGTCATGCAAGGTATTCCCGTTCGTTTGATGGGCGAAGACTCGCGTCGAGGCACCTTTAGTCAACGCCACTCCACACTTGTTGACAACAACAATGAAACTCGATGGGTGCCTCTCAACACGTTGCCAGATGCCAAAGCCCGTTTTTGGGTGTACGACTCACTGTTGAGCGAGTATGCGGCACTTGGTTTTGAATATGGGTACGCACACGGCAACACCAATGCGCTCGTGATGTGGGAAGCACAGTTTGGTGATTTTGTGAATGGTGCTCAAGTAGTGATTGACCAATACATCGTTGCTGCAGAAGACAAGTGGGGTCAACAGAACAGTTTGGTGATGTTGCTTCCACACGGATTTGAGGGGCAGGGCCCGGAGCATTCGTCGGCGCGTCTCGAGCGCTTCTTGCAACAATGTGCTGAAGACAACATTCAGGTGTGTTACCCAACCACTGCCGCTCAGTACTTTCACATGTTGCGCCGACAGGTAGTGCGAGAAGTGCGCAAACCGCTTGTGGTGATGACACCAAAGCAACCATTGCGCATGAAGCAGAGTCGATCACTGATTGATCAGTTGACCACGGGAAGTTTCGAAGAGATCTTGGACGATCCGTCTGGTATTGATAAGTCGAAAGTGACACGTGTTGTCTTGTGCACGGGCAAAGTGGCATGGGACGCAATGACCGAGCGTGATACGCGCGCGGCAAATGTTGCTGTAGTTCGAATCGAGCAGTTGTATCCGTTTCCGATCAACGGACTACATGAAGTGTTGAAGCAGTACCCCAACGCTAAAGAGTTGTTGTGGTTACAAGAAGAGCCAGAAAACATGGGCGCTTGGAGATTTGTCGATCACTTGGTGTGGCCGCTTAAGAACCAAGGTTATGACTGGCGCCATGTTGCTCGAGTTGAGTCGGGTAGTCCTGCAACTGGATCGAAGGCAATCCATGATCAAGAAGTTGCAGACTTGATGGAGCAAACTTTCGCTGCTTGGTAGCAGTTACTAGTTGTATCTCTATTTCATCGACAGATCGAGATTAATGATCTGAGCAAGTTCACTGAGGGCTTGCTCGCTTGTTGCAACCTTGATAGTGATCATGCCCATTTGTGCTGCTGGCTTGAGGTTGATGCCCAAGTCGTCGAGGAAAACACATTCGTCGGGTTGTACGCCAACCGTTTCGCACGCAATCTCATAAAAGCGTGGTTCCGGTTTTCTGGACCCAACTTTGCTCGACTCGATAACCGCATCAAACCGCGCAAGCACCGCTTGCAGTTCTTGTTGACGTGCGCGCTCTGCGGGGTCGGTTGCTACGACTTGTTGAGTCAGCACATTATTAGTAAGACAGGCGAGTATGAGTCCCGATGCTTTGATGACATCGAGTGCATGCACCATGTCGGGTCGCAACTCGCCGTGTAGCAGCGCAAGAATTTCGGCTCCAGGTATACGGTGACCGAGCGCCTCACTTTCGAGAGCAAAAATGTCGTCAAATTGGGCAGGAGAGATATCACTTCGCTCGAGCCTGGCCCATGCGTTTTCATGGTGATTCACCGAGTTGACCGAACGGATGAAATTGGGTGGGAGCCCATGATCTCGCTCATAGTGATTGAAAGCGTCAAAGGGGCTGGACAGGATGACGCCCCCAAAATCGAAAAAGACAGCCCTGAGCACGCATAGATAGTACGGGCTAGGGCATCCCTGCGGCGCACTCGGTCCACTGGTTGACTTACCTAGTGGCAAATCGTGGACCAAAGCATGTGGTGGTAGACGGGTCGAATTTGGCGACCGAGGGCCGCACTTCGCCCAGCCTCAAGCAGTTGCACGAAGCCGTGCTTTCATTTATGAACGAATACCCCGACACCAAGGTGACGGTGGTTGTGGATGCCACGTTTGGCCATCGCATTGACAAGCGCGAGGTTGCCGAATTCAATGACGCGATCGACAACAACGAATTGGTTTCACCACCTGCTGGAGCTGTTGGGCGTGGTGACGGTTTTGTGCTGACCATTGCCAAAAAAATTGGAGCAACGGTTGTTTCCAACGACAGTTACCAAGAGTTTCATCAAGACCACCCGTGGTTGTTTGATGGTGGCCGATTGATGGGCGGCAAGCCAGTTCCTCTTGTTGGTTGGGTGTTTATTGATCGCTTGCCAGTGCGTCCATCGGCTGCAAAGTCTGTCAAGAAGGCAAGCCGTGAAGCCAACAGGCCGATGCCGATTCCGCGCACACCGCCTCCAAACATCAAACTTGCTGCCAAGACAAAGGCGGCTACTACATCCGCAACGGCGGCGCCAGCGGCAAGTGCACGCACCAAGCCAACAACTGCGGTCAACGATCTCACACCATTTCTGGAGTTCGTCGAAAAATACAAGATAGGCAGCAAAGTAAAGGGAGTAGTCGAGACGTACTCCGCTCACGGTGTGTACGTGCGCATTGGCAATGTGCTTGGCTATCTGCCGCTGCGATTGATGGCCAACCCGGCACCTCGTAGTGCGCGAGATTTTGTCAAGATCGGTCAACAAGTTCCACTCGTAGTGTCGAGCTTTACTGCTTCGCGACGCAGCATCGATGTCGGCATTGTTGGGCCCGTGACACAGATAAAGAAGACTGCAGCCGCAGTTGCAGCGGTAGTGACATCTGCTCCAGCCGCGCCGACCAAACGGGCGAAAAAGCAAAAGAAACGCCCTCCTGCAGTACAAACACGCAAGGCTCCCGCCAAGAAAAA
>JBIKZO010000055.1:0-11592 GCA_044354675.1 Ilumatobacteraceae bacterium
GGCGACGTGCTGCAATATGTAGTGCGCGCCAAAGGTCGTGACATCTTGGTCATGGTTGCGCGCACCAATCCATCTCGTTTTGCCCTTGGCGAAGCGGTGTGGTGCTCGTGGTCGGCCGAGGATGTATATCTGTTTTCGGCCAGGCAAGCCAGTGTTGTCATGGCGGCGCCGGCTCATGACTAATATCAAACCAACATCATTAACAACGACAATAGGAGCATGACATGAAAAAGGAATCACCAAAAGAACTCAGAATGCTTGCGCCAGATGCCTTTCGCGAGAAGCTCTCACGTCGCGCATTCCTACAAGGTGGAACTGCGCTTGCTGGTTTTGCATTGATTGCAGCAGCTTGTGGAGATTCGTCATCTGATGAAGCAGCAACAACAGATACTGCTGCAGCTGGATCGACAGACGGCTTGGCAAGTGGCGACTGGAGTCGCGTGATTAACACTGCAAGTGGCACGCTGGCCATGTATACATGGGGCGACTACAACGACCCAGAACTTGTTGGTGCGCTTGCTGCATCGACCTTGAGCGTGACGATGAAAGTTGACTACTACGGAAGTAACGAAGACTTGATTACTAAGTTGGCAACAAGTGCAGGCGCGAGCGGTTTTGACATTGTGGTACCAACTGGTCCGTACATCACACAGATGGTCGAAAAAGGATTGCTGCAGAAGTTGGACAAGTCCTTGATTCCAAACATGGTCAACGTTGATCCGCTGTACCTCGGTCAGGCGTGGGACACCACAAATGATTACTCAGTGTGCAAAAACTGGGGTACAACTGGTTATTTCTACGACACAACCAAGATCTCGAAAGAACTGACCACCTGGCAAGACTTCATTGACACTTGCATGGGCGAAGCTTCTGGCCAGTGTGCAGTTATTGATGCAGCGCCTAACTATTGCGGCATGTGGTTCTGGGCTAATGGCATCGACTGGAACACCGAAGATGCAGCCAGCCTGGATGCATGTGAGAAATTCTTGGTGGATGAATTCGCTCAGCACATCAAGGCGTATGACAGCTACCCATCGACCAAGCTCGCTGAAGGCGCGTATTCGATCGCCATGGCATGGAACGGCGATGCTCGTCAGGCATACACGCGCATTGCAGAGGCTGGTGGCAACCCAGAAGATTGGAAGTGGGTACTTGGTGCTCCTGACACCGAATTGTGGATGGACAATTACTGCATTCCAGTAGGTGCTCCGAACCCAGAAGCCGCGCACGCATGGATCAACTGGGACTTGATTCCAGAAGTCTCCATTAAAGATCTTTCATACCACGGCTATCACACCGGTATGAAAGACATGTCGACACTGATTGGTGAGATCGCACCAGATCTTGAAAAGGGCGACATGATTTTCTTTGGTGATGATCAGGTGAAAACCATGCACACCCAAGTCATTACTCCTGCTCTTGATCGACTCATCGACATCTTGAACAAGTCGAAGGCAAAGGCCGGAGGCTGATCTGGGGTGACCGCAACGGTCGCTACACGATTTAAAAAGAGGTTTCACGGGCCTAAATACCTGCTCGCGTTGCCTGCAATCATTTGGTATCTGCTGTTCTTTGCATTACCAATTGCTTTCATCGTGTTCTATTCGTTCGGCACCAAAGATTCGAGCAAGTTATTGCCAGTCGACTTCAGCCAGTTGTCGACAAACAGCTATTCGGCGGTTTTTGACGAAACGTTTTTCAAGACGTTTCGAGGGACGCTGCGTATTTCTGTAATCGCCACAGCGATGTGCGTGTTGATCGGATTACCGGTCGCGTATTTTGCTGCGTTCAAGGTGCCAGAAAAATGGAAAGCAATTATTCTCGCTGCTGTTGTAGTGCCGAGTTTTACGAGCTTTCTGATTCGAACCGTTGCATGGAGAATCCCGCTTGCCCCAAATGGCACATTTTCAAAATGGCTTGTTGAGATGGGTTGGATTGGGGAGAACGGAATTCAGATCCTTGAAACCTCTCTTGCAGTGCAGATTGCGATTGTCTACAACTACCTCGGGTTCATGATCTTGCCACTCTTCGTGGCACTTGACCGGATCGATGTGCGCATGCGTGAGGCAAGTAAAGACTTGGGTGCAGGGCGTGTTGCCACCTTTTTTGGGGTGACACTGCCACTCGCTGGGCCGGGCATCGTGGCTGGTGTTTTGCTCACGTTTATACCAATGTGCGGTGACTATGTGACCGCGACAGTGCTTGGAGGGGCTAAAGGCAACATGATCGGCGCAATGATTGCGTCGCAATTTAGCGGCGCACAAAACTGGCCGCTTGGTTCGGCAATGGCGATCTTGATGATCGGTGCAGTTTTGCTGTCGCTCGGTGTTGGATTTGTAGTGATGAAGATTGTGCCATATGCCGTATCACTCGCATCACCTGCAGTGCAAAGCGTGCGACGCAAGATGCACGAACGAACTCTTGAGCAGGCAAAACATGTCAAGCCACGTACCAGGGCAAAGATCGAAATTTTGCCAAAAGCACTTGGTGTGTGGACTGCACTAGTACTGGTGTTTTTGTTTATTCCAATCATGCTCGTGTTTTTGCACTCGTTCAACAACGGCAGCTCGTTCACTATTTGGTCTGGTAAGACCAGCACAAAGTGGTGGGGCGAATTGTTTAATGGTGGCGAGATGTTTAGCGTGCTAGTTCGATTTGCCGCGTTAACTGTCATAGGTGTAGTGATAAAACGATTAGTTAAAGGTCGCGACATTGTTCCTAAGTTTGTTTCGTCGTGGATTGTTGTTGCTTCGTTTGTATTCGCACTCATCTTGAATGGCCTGATGACTGAGTGGTATCGCACGATCTTTGATTTCACCGGCATTGGTGACGCAATACGCAACTCGTTTATTGCGGCGTTTGGCGCAACGGTCATCGCCGTGATCATTGGCGGCATGTCGGGTGTTGCGCTTGCTCGGCGGCCTGGTAGATGGACAACGTTTTTCATGGCAACGGTTTTTTTGATTTTGGTGACGCCAGAAATTATGGACGCTGTTGCCTTGGCTACTTGGTTTCCAAGGATTAAAGAAGTTCCACTCGTTGGCACCATTTTTACCAGTGGTTGGGGTCCATTTAACGGTGGCATCAACAAACTGTGGGTGGGGCAGTCGTTGTATGCGAGTGCGGTGGTAACTCTGATTGTTCGTGCACGACTTGCCGGCATTGATGAGTCGCTCGAAGAAGCCGCAGGCGACTTGGGCGCGCCTCCTAGCCGAGCATTTCGTCAGATCACATTGCCACTCATTGCATCAGCGATGGTGGCCGGTGGTTTGCTTTCGTTTGCGCTGTGTCTCGACAATGCCGTGATTTCAACCTTGATCAGTGAGGCCGGATCAACGACATTCCCAGTAGCACTGTTGGGCGCAACTCGCAGCACGATCAAACCTTTCTGGGGTGTAGGTGCGTCTCTGTTGTTTATTGTGACCCTGAGCGCGCTGTGGTTTTTGGCGGTCATCCTGCGTCGCGGAGGCGATTCGGCGAGCAAGATTGCCGCCACATTTACCGGCGGCTCGTAGCTCGTGGCGCAAGGCAAGGCTGTCCCCAAGATTGCTGTTGGACCACATGGTAGTGCTGATTGGGCGTGTGATGCAGTGCGAGCGGGTGGCGGAGAAGTGGTTGACGCATCCGAAGCTCAAGGGCTTGTGTGGACCGACTTTGATTCGACGGCGCAACTTGTAGAAACACTTGCACATAATCCGGGTATCACGTGGGTGCAGGTTCCATTTTCGGGTGTTGAAACTTATATGCCTTATATAGATGAAACACGCACATGGACAAGTGCCAAGGGAGTGTTTGGTGGAGCGGTTGCCGAACTGGCTCTTGGTTTATTGCTTGGAGGAATGCGACATGTCGCTGGCTATGCGCGGCAACAGCACTGGACCGAAGATCATGGTCGCACATTGTTTGGCGCACGCATAACGATTCTTGGCGCTGGAGGTATTGCACAGTCGTTGATCTCGATGCTCAAGCCATTCAATTGTCACATCACTGTGGTGCGTAATCGTGAAGGTGGTGTGCCTGGCGCAGATGTTGTACTCACCACATCTCGTTTACATGAAGCACTAAAAGATGCTGACGCAGTACTCATGGCAATTGCGCTGACACCACACACTCAGGGCATCATGGGCAAAGCAGAGTTTCAATCAATGCAGTCGCACGCGTGGGTCGTAAATGTTGGGCGTGGAAAGCAGATTGTTACCGACGACCTGGTGTGGGCACTTGAAACAGGTGAGATTGGTGGGGCAGCATTAGACGTCACCGATCCGGAGCCACTGCCCACTGGGCACCCATTGTGGTCACTGCCAAACTGCATCATCACTCCTCATGTTGGTAATACCGCCGAGATGGTGCCGCCATTGTTAGCCCTGAGAATTGCCGAGAATGTGCGGCGCTTTGCTGCTGGTGAGCAGTTGATCGGCATCGTTGACAGAACAGTTGGGTATTAATGCCACAACAATACGAAAATTATTATGAAGTGCTGGGAGTAGCACCAACTGCATCAATAGAACAGATGCGCGCTGCATATCGAGACAAAGTCCGCATTATTCATCCAGACAGTGCCGTCGTTGCATCACCTACCGCATCACTGCAGATGGCCGAAGTAGTTCGGGCATGGTCGACGTTGTCGGATCCTCTTCTCAGGCGTGCGTACGATGAACAATTTATAGATTTGCAGAGCGAGGTTGATGAGTTTTTTCCACCGACTCCTATCGTGCGTGGAAATTTTCCCAAAGGTCTGATCGGATGGATTCTTGCGATCGGCATCGCAGGTGTGCTGGTGCTCAATGTGCTGAGTGATCCAATTGCGCCGGCAAAACCAGACGGATTATTGCGGTCGGGTTCATGTGTAGTTATTGATGCCAACAAACTTGCTGTTGAGGTGGGGTGCGAAGTGGTTCATTATGGAGTCGTGCGGCAATTAATCGGTTTTGATATGACATGTCCATCCGATACTGAATCGATACGGGACCGGCAAGGAATGGGTCAGGCGTGCGTTGTACCGAGCCAATAGCGGGCTGTAACCTCAACAGCCTCGGGCGGTTAGCTCAGTCGGAAGAGCGCCACGTTCACATCGTGGAAGTCGTGGGATCGAGGCCCATATCGCCCACGAGAACTAGTGTTTAGGCGTGGCCCAGCAGTGCGAAAGACCAGGATGTGCGCAACCAGCAGCGGTTGAATACATTATTGATCCGCACAGTTTGCTGCTGACACTCCAGAACTACGAAGTGGTCGGAGATGAGCGTCGAAGTGCCTTGTGTACCACTCACGGAGACCGAATGAGTGTGCCAAAAGGTTGGTCAATTGATGATCGCCGAGAAGACCCACCGCGGTTATTCAAGACACCCAAATCAGGTGTAGTGCCTGCGAAGGCAAGCGCAAAAAAGTCGGTGACTGAATCGAAGCAAAAAAAGAAGCCAGTAGTGCGACCGATGTTGTTTCAGACCGACAAGCAAGATGTGGAAAAAGTTGAAGAAGTTCGAGCACCAGCCGCCAAGCCAGTTGTGCGCGACGCAGACCTTGAGGAAACAAAAGCTATGCCGTGGACTCCACAATTTGATCGCACCGATGACTTGGGCGGAGTGTTGCGACCAAAAGGGAAATTGTTAAGTCGCGCATTTGGTCTTGATGAAACAATTGAGTATCCACGACCAGTTGTCTTTGATGTAGTTGATGATGCACCTGCAGTTGAACTTGAACGTGAAGCGTTCAATGAGTTCGATATACCTTGATTAACGATCTCTTATAAACGATATTTATGGATGTAACTGCAACTGTTGAAGCACCTGTCGGCGTAGAAAAACTCTTTGCGGCAGTAGCCGATCTCACGACTTATCCGCAGTGGCTCAACATCGTGCATCAAGTAACAGTCGAGCCAGTTGGGTCAGATGGGAAGAGTGCCTGGCTGGTTGAGTTGCGAGGCAAAGTGGGACCATTTGCTCGATCAAAGCGCCTGCGCATGGTGCAATCTGTGTGCGAGAGCCCCAACATCGTGGTGTTTGAACGCCGCGAGACCGATGAACGCAAGCATTCGCCGTGGGTGTTGACTGCGCAAGTTGGGCTCACCAGTGTTGGCTCAAACCTGATAGTCAACCTGCATTACGGCGGCACGTTGTTTACTGGCGGAGTGTTGGAGCGACTACTTGCAGATCAGATCGCGCAAGGACGCGAGCGGCTCTTGGCCGTGCTGCAAGCCTAAGAACTTTGCGCAACTATGTTGCGGGGATTTCGCGCTTAGACGACAGCTTGATTGGTTGACCAGCGGCAAGTTGTCCGCATGCAGCATCGATGTCGGTGCCACGATTGCGACGGATAGTCACGTTGATGCCCAAGTCTTCGAGTTGCTCTGCAAAATCGCGCACACCTTGCGCAGAAGTGCCCTTGGTTGGCCAACCAGGTGTTGGATTGAGCGGAATTAAATTGACGTGCGCAGATGGGCGCAAGCGCTTGCACAACCTTGCGAGTTCTTTGGCGTCTTGTGGTTGATCGTTGACGCCTTCGATCATGGCCCACTCAAAACTGACGCGACGATTTTTTACGCGCAAATAATCTGCGCACTCCTGCACCAAGTCGGCGATGGGGTAGCGCTTATTGATGGGCACCAGGCGATCGCGCAATGGATCGCGCGCTGCGTGCAGCGAAACCGCCAAGTTGACAGGCAGCGGCCGTTGTGCGAGCGCACGAATGCCGGGAATAATGCCGACGGTCGAAATGGTGAGGTGACGAGCAGAGATGCCGATGTCGTGGTGCATGCGTTCGACAGCACCCCACACTGCTTCTTCGTTGGCGAGCGGTTCTCCCATGCCCATGAACACCACGTTTGCGACGCGTTGTTCTTTCTTGGCGCTTTCGCGGGCTGCGCGCACAACTTGCTCCACAATTTCTCCGCTCGTGAGGTGGCGGGTAAAGCCTGCTTGGCCGGTTGCGCAAAAACCGCAGGCCATTGCACAGCCTGCTTGGGTGCTCACACAAACCGTTGCGCGCTCTTTGTAGTGCATCAAAACGGTTTCAATCGGGTGACCCCCATCGGCAAGAGACCACAAGAACTTGGTGGTGTCTCCCTTATCGCTCACGCTCAACGTAGTGAGATGGAGCGCTGGCGGAAACTGCTCGTTCAACTTGTTGCGCAGGGCAACTGGGAGCGTGAGCATTTGTGCCGGCTCAATAAATTGCTGATACAGGCCTTCCCAGACTTGCTTAATGCGAAACGCTGGCTGACCTTCTAAGAGAGTGGTGATGTCTTCGCGTGATGCATCGTAAAGACTGACCATTGAGTCAGTTTACAAGTGCTTTTGCGCAAGTGTGTTGAAGTCGGTCATGCGTGCACGAAGTACATCGAGGCTTGCTGTCCAAAATGCTTCGTCGGTCACATCGAGTCCAAACGCAGCACCAAGTTGCTCTGCTGTGTCCATACCTGCTCGTGAAAGCACGTCGTCGTAACCGCTACGGAAATGCTCTGGATCATGTTGAAAACGCGCATACAGGCCGAGTCCGAAGAGTAGGCCGTATGTATAGGGCCAGTTGTAAAAGTGGCTGCCATAATAATGCGGCTTGAGTACCCACATGTGAGGGTGAGCCGTTGATTGATCAATGCCATCGCCGTAGGCGTCGCGCTGAGCCGAGAGCATGATCTCGTTCAGTTCGCTCACGCCAAGCGTGCGGTGCTGGCGCCGGGCAAATACTTCGGTTTCAAAAAGGAAACGGCTGTGAATGTCGACGACAACTTGGGATGCGCCGATGAGGTCTACGTTGAGCAGCGCAAGACGGTCATCACCTTGCAATTTTCGTAAGCCTTCTTCGACAACGAGAGTCTCGCAAAAAATGCTTGCTGTTTCGGCAAGCGCCATCGGTACTCGCTTTTGCAACGGTGTTCGCTCGGCCAGCTGGGTGTTGTGATATGCGTGACCAAGTTCGTGCGCTGTTGTTTGTGCAGAGTCAACGCTGCCACTCCAATTGAGCAATACAAGCGATCGATCTTTTACGAACGACATGCAGAACGCGCCACCAACTTTGCCACTTCGTGGTTCGGCATCGATCCATTGCTCGGATAGCGAGCGATCAACTAGGTGCGAGAGTTGATCGCTGTAACTAGCAAATGCACCTTTGACCAAACTGATTCCCTCGTCCCATGAGATTGCACCTGGCGAGACCGAGAGAGGTGCAAAGAGGTTCCACCACGACAAGCCGTTGGTGTCACCCGCAAGTTGGGCCTTGACGCGCATCCATTTACGAAAGTCGGGGAGTGATGCGTGCACCGCTGACTGCATTGCGTCAAATGTTGCGCGACTCACGCTATTTCCATAGAGCGATGCATCAAGTGGGGAGTTCCAGTTGCGTCGACGATTGACGGTGTTGGCTTCGCCCTTGATCGAGTTCATTGCGGCGGCACAAGCAACTGCAATAGTTGGCCATGCTTGCATCTCTGCGTCGTATGCGGCCTTGCGTGTGGCAAGGTCGGTATCTGTTGCAAGCCCACGCACTGCAGCCATCGGCATATTTGTTGTGCCGCTTGGAAGTTGCACGTCAACACTGAGTTGCGAAGTGAGATCTCCTTGTAGGCGACCCCACGCTGACGAACCTGTCGTACCCAATTCGGAATACAAACCCTCTTCGGCTTCTGACATCTGGTGCTCGCTGCGGGCCTGAAGGCGTTGTAATGGACCAAGGTGTTCGCGAGCCTCAACGCTGACTGTTGCAAGCGCTTCTGCGCCCAACGATGCGACCCAGTCCGCTAGGCGTGCAAGCAGGGGTGATACTCGTGCATCCAAGGTTTCGAGTTCGCTGAGCAAGCCTTGAGCCTGTTCATGACGCGAGTCGGTGCTGACGGTCGCATAAATATATGCACCCAAGATCTCGGACTCTTCAACTGTCGTGTTGAATGACTTGATTACGGCATCTGCTGCTTGACCATCGGCTTCACGTGGTGCGCGTGGCTCGATAGCTCGCACATTGTGTTGGTCGAAGAGTTGTTCCATGCGCGACACAGTTGCTCCGGCACGCTCCATCGCGTCGGTAAATGAACGTGACGAAAAAGATTCATGCACATCGGCAACCGACCAGCGGGGAAGTGCGGCGGATTCTGAATTTTGGATCGTTGGCATGCGCTAAAAACTAGTGCACATCGCCAACAAATGCACACTGTTGGTGATGGCTTGTAAAACCAAGATCCGTGTACATGTTGAGCGCGATACTGTTTTGGTTGTCTACGTACAGCATGCCAACAGTGGTGCCGAGTTTGGCGAGATGTTGCAGGCCTGCCACAGTGAGAGATCGACCGAGGCCTCTGCCTGCAAAATCGGGTTCAACGGCAATGACATAAATTTCTCCCAAAACGGGTTGCGTTTCAGGATGGAGTTTTGTCCAGCAAAATCCGGCCAACTTGTTGTCAACGTGATGAAGCAAAAAGCCATTTGGGCTAAACCATGGTTCTTGTTGTCTCGATTGAAGAATCTCTTTTGTCCATCCACCTTGCTCGGGATGGTCGCTAAATGCACGGTTGTTTACATCGAGCCATGATTGTTCGTCTGTGCCAACACGAAAAGCACACGTCTCAATCTGTTTTGTGTTGTCCAGCACAACTTGGCTGAGTGGAAGATTGACTCGCATCTGGGTGACGGTGCGACCGATGGCAAAGTTGACACTGCCTGCAAGTTGTTGATGCACTTGGGTTGGTTCGTACACCCACCAATACACTTGCCCGCCACCCTCGTTGGAAATGATTTCGATTGCTACTGCGAGCATTTCTGGGCCAATTGATGCCATGTCATAGCGGTGGTGTGGGTCGACGATCAAGTCAAGTGACCACGAATCGTTGCCACGAGAAACTTGACAGTAGGCAACGAGGTGATCATGGCCAGGGATGTACGCGATGAGGCCGGCAAATCCAGGACGACCACCTTGACGCAGGTCAATCCAGAGGTGGTCAGAAAGTGGCCGCACCCCATCGGCGCGCTCAACTCTTCGAAGTAGGCCATCAACTTCGGAGAGATCATCGGTGGCAGATCGCTTCTTGATGTCGAGATATGCCATAACTCTCAGGATATCTGCGCCAATCGCTAGTGTTCGGCACTGTGGCTACTACACCAACGCGCGCTAAGGCAATAAAAAAAGTCAATCCGAAAATTCTTGATCGCTCAGCAGAAATATTGAAGAGACTGAAAGTTATTTATGGCGCGCCAATTTGTGAACTCACTCACGAAACTGCGTTTCAATTATTGAGTGCAACTATTTTGTCGGCACAGTGCACTGATGCGCGAGTCAACATGGTGACGCCTGCATTGTTTGCAGAATTTCCAACGGCACAAAAGATGGCAGCTGCCGATGTGTCGCGAGTAGAAGAACTTGTACGCAGCACAGGTTTTTATGCAACGAAAGCAAAAAACTTGGTGGGAATGGCTCGCAATGTAATGGAGCGATTTGATGGTGAAGTGCCGAGTGCCATCGAAGACTTGGTGACTCTTCCAGGTGTTGGTCGAAAGACTGCAAACGTGTTGCGGAGTGTGGTGTTTGACTTGCCTGGACTACCAGTTGACACGCATGTGGGAAGACTGTCGCGCCGACTTGGTCTGACGAAAGAAGAAGATCCTGTCAAGGTTGAATATGAGTTGAATGCAATGTTCGACCCGAAGGATTGGGGTGGATTTAGTTTGCGACTCATCTTGCATGGGCGCAGAGTGTGTGATGCAAAGAAGCCAAAGTGCGATGTGTGTGAGCTCGCAGATATCTGCCCATCGTCAGAGATGCCATACGGAATATTGAAGAAAACAAGGAAAGCCAAATAACGATGCCAAAAAAAACCTCTAACGATGGCGCAGCAAACACCGAGAGCACAAAGGCCGAACTCGCGGCAATCGCCGACACTCTCGACCGCTGCAGAGAGCGTTTGGGGTCGCTCGGCGCATCGCGACTGATGGCAATACGAGACCCAAAGAATGCTGATGCTGGAGATGACCTGTTGACTGCAATTTATGAAGCAGAGCGGGGGCTCAATACCGCTCTGCGGCTTGTGCAACGTGCGGCACGCCAAGGGCGCTAGTACCCTGTCGTGCGTGACTGGAGCGCCCGAAAAACTTCCAATCAAGATGCTCAATGATCGTTTGTTGGTGCGAATACCTCAGGGTGAAAATGAGCGTCGGTCTCATGGGGGAATCGTGATACCAGCAACTGCTCAGGTAGCCAAACGGTTGGTGTGGGCCGAAGTAGTGGCCATGGGGCAAAACGTGCGCGCAGCCGAAACCGGCGATCGTGTGTTGTTTAGTCCAGACGATCGATACGAAGTTGAGGTTGGTGGACAGGACTACATCATGTTGAGAGAGCGTGATATTCATGCAGTCGCTGCCACTCGTATCGAAGCAAGCACTGGACTGTACATCTGATGAAGTTTTTTCCAAGCCGCGAAGATTTCCACCTGCTCTCCGTTGCTCACACCGTTGTGCCTGTGTGGACGGAAGTATTGGCCGACATGGAGACACCTGTTGCCGCATACATGAAACTTGTTGGTGACGAGCCAGGGTTTTTGCTCGAATCGGTCGAGAATGGCGAACGCTGGAGCAGGTATTCGTTTGTTGGTCGCAATCCGTTAGCGACTCTGGTTTT
>JBIKZO010000056.1:0-11404 GCA_044354675.1 Ilumatobacteraceae bacterium
GTCGTTGTTGTCTGACGATCAGAGGCTCTAAGAACTAGTTGATCGGATCGATCGGCGTGTCTAAACCGCACGCCGATTCGATCTGCTCAGCGATTGATAAGCAACGCAAGTCGGTGTAACGAGCACCCATTACCTGCACTCCAACTGGAAGCGAGTCGGCCATTCCGCCCGGCACCACCACTGCAGGAAGTCCAAGCAAATTTGCTGGCAACACAGGTCGCATCAACTCAACAGTAGCTAGTGCATTGGCTTCATTCTCGATATCAAAGTCAAACACAAACGGTGGCTGTGTCCATGTTGGACAAAGCAAAATCGGGTACTCGTCAAACCACAGACCCCACTTGCGCCCAAGGCTGTTTCGCTGCAGTTGTGCATTTACCCACATTGCAAAATCCACTTTTGTGCTGCTGAGTGTGGTGAGATCGACAAACCTTCGACCGCCCTCTCCCATCACCATCTCTAAGAGTGGGCGCTGCATCTCCAGTTCTCCATACAGTTGCGTCTTCCATACTTCGCATGCAAGTTCAAAATCTGGTGGCGTTGCCAGGACGACGTCATGTCCGGCATTCGACAATGCGTCTGCCGTTTTGCGAACCACATCCGCAACACCTGCATGTGTACTTCCGCCCGGTGGTGTAGCCATCACTGCAATGCGCAATTTCTGTCCAGGCTTCAAATCGGTGAGCACTGCAGGAACACTGATTGGGTCTCGAGAGTGTTGACCTGCAACAACCATGAGACCTGCGCGAACATCGGCAATCGTGCGCGCCATGACACCTTGATTGAGCATCAACTGCGAACTCAGGCCAATATCTTCAATTGGGAATTGATTTGCATCAGGAATAACACCAGTCGATGGCTTGATTGATGCAATGCCACAGCAATGTGCGGGGTTGCGAAGCGAGCCACCAATGTCGTTGCCGAGCCCGATTGGCGACATGCCACTCGCGAGAGCAGCACCCTCTCCGCCACTTGAGCCACCGGCCGTGCGGTCTGATTTCCATGGGTTTTTGGTGCGACCATACAGAGTCGAGTCGGTGTGAATGCGTAAGCCCAAGTCGGGCAAGTTTGTGCGACCAATCGGGATTGCTCCAGCACCAAGCATGCGATCAACAGCTGGCGCATTGAGTGACGGGATTGCTTCGGCAAGTGCCGGAATGCCCTGAGTGGTTGGATACCCAACGACATCGATGTTTTCTTTGATCGTAAATGGTACGCCATGAAACACGCCGAGTTGCTCGCCAGCCTTGACTGCGGCGTCAGCAGCATCTGCACCAGCGCGAGCCTCATCAGCAAGCACTCGCACGACTGCATTGACATGGCCGTTGACTTGCGCGATGCGCTCGAGGTGTGCGTCTACAACTTCACGGCTTGATACTTTTTTGGATCGAATGTCGGCAGCTAACTCGAGAGCCGATTTACGCCATAGTTCCTGAGACATTTGCTCTCCTTTGTTAATGCCAATTTAGTCCCACCACACTCCACTGATCTCATCGCAACTAGATTTGAGCAATGCTCAAGAACCAGCGCTTACTCGGCTTTGCTTTGGTTTTTCTCTCCAGCTTGGGTTTCTCCATGGCGCCTACATTTTCCAAACGCTCATACGAAAGCGGGGCGAATACGGTTGGCGTTCTAATCGTTAGGTTCACCGTTGCATCTGTGCTGATGCTTCTCATACGCCAATTTTCTAGCGGTCAACGAGTTTGGCCTCAACCCCGCCTGATGTTCGAGCTTTTTTTGCTCGGCGCGATTGGATATTCCGGTGCGGCGTTCTTTTATTTCACTGCAATTGAAAATATGTCCAGCGGGGTTTCCATCGTCATTTGGTATATCTACCCAGTTTTTGTTGTGCTCATTGGTTGGGCCGTCTTTAAGACAAAACCAAAACGCCAAACGATTTTTTCTCTCGTTTCAGCGATGATTGGTGTTGCCATCACCGTAAACCAACCAGGTAATGCAACGACCAAAGGCGTTATTTTGATTCTCTTGTCGTCACTGACCTACACGTTTTACACTCTCAGCGGCTCGCGTGCATTCAAAAAAACCGACCTCTACACCGGAGTCACATTTGTGATGGCTGGTGCGGCTACGGCGTTTTGGCTGTACTGGCTGCTCGCACCTTCTTCCACCCCAGTCTTATTTCCGCAACACATGGCCGGATGGTTGTGGATTGGTGCACTCGCAACATTTTCTACCGTGCTCAGCACTTCATCACTTTTTGCTGGACTCAAAATCCTCGGACCAAACACAACTTCAGTGGTAAACACTGTGGAACCTGTGCTCAATATTGCTGCAGGAATTTTGTTTCTCAATGAAGTGTTCAGCCTGCAACAGGCCGTCGGTGCAGTTTTTGTAGTCGGCGCCCTCGTGTATCTAGGTGTTCATGAAACACGATCACAGCCACCAGCGGTTTTGCAATGAACAGGCCCGTAGTGCAACAGCCCAAAAACGTCATCGTCCTGCTGCTCGACAGTCTCAATCGCCACGAACTCGGTGCATATGGCGGCACATCATTCGATACGCCAAATATTGACCGTCTTGCGGCTCGCTCTCTCAAATTCACCAACCACCACACCGGATCGTTGCCTTGCATCCCGGCTCGCCACGACATCTTGGTTGGTGCATGGGATTTTTTGTGGAAGCCATGGGGCTCGATTGAGATTTGGGAAGAAGCAATCACTGTTGCGCTTCGTCGTGCTGGTGTTGTGACGAACCTGATCACCGATCACCCGCACCTTTTTGAAGTTGGCGGAGAAAACTTCCACACCGATTTCACTGCGTGGTCGTATGAGCGCGGTCACGAAAGTGATGCGTGGAAGACACGACCAGATGCGAGCTGGATTGGAGCACCGACATTTGGTAGAGGCCACACGCACTACGACAACTCGCGCGGTTGGTTCAAGGGTGAAGAAGATTACCCAGGCCCTCGCACCATGCAGGCCGCCACGAAGTGGTTGATTGAGGATTCTCCGCATCATCGCGCCAATGGCGAGCGCTTCATGTTGTTTGTAGACGAGTTTGACCCACACGAACCGTTTGACACGCCAGAAGAATGGGCAATGCGTTATGACGATACGTGGGAAGGCCCGCACATGATCTGGCCACCGTATGCCGTCAATGCCCTGGCCGATGACGTGATCACCAAACGTGAAGGCCACCAAATTCGCGCGCAGTACGGTTCAAAACTTTCGATGATCGACCATTGGCTTGGCAAAGTGCTCGATGCTCTCGACACCACCAATGCCTGGGCAGACACAGCAGTGATTCTGTGCACAGATCACGGTCATTATTTAGGCGATGTTGACGAAAAGGATCGCGATGTGTGGGGCAAGCCATCAGTGCCTGTGCACAAACCACTTGGTCATATTCCATTGATTGTTGCTTGGCCAGGCGCTGCACCGACCAGCATCGACGCACTCACGACATCTACCGATATTCACGCCACACTTGCCGACGTGTTTGGAGCAACCATCAATCACCGCACCCATGGCTCTTCACTTGTACCGCTCATCAGTGGCGCTGCCAAATCAGTGCGAGATTGGTTGCTCACCGGCGTATGGGGTCGCGAAGTACAACTCGTGACCGATCAGTGGCGTTACACCCGAGGACCAGTTGGCGACAATGCTCCGCTCTCGATGTGGTCAAACCGCTGGAGCACGATGCCTATTTCCAAATATCCAAATTTGCGACTACCCGTGCCCGACGAGCGAGCATTCCTCGACAAAATGCCCGGTTCAACGATCCCTGTTATCCGTCAACCATTCCGCGAAGGTGATCTCTTGCCATTTTGGGCGATGGGCAAAGATTTTGAACACTTGTTGTTTGACCGTCGCGAAGATGCTGCTGAGCAATCAAATCGCGTTGATGGCAAAACCGAACAGGATGCGACTGAGTTGTTGCGAGTTGCACTGCACAGTGTCGATGCGCCAGAGGATCAGTTGCTACGCCTCGGTCTCAATTAATTAAGTTAAAACATCCGCGCAATCTCGTACAAGCCGGCGCGGACAGCATTTCTTTTTTCAGAAATTGTTTTTCCTAGCCGTACAATCACCAAGTCGCGTTCGGGTAATACCAAAATCTGTTGACCTTCATAGCCCGATGCAATGAGTGAATTTGGTTCGCCGGGCTGTGTCCACCAATGTGCGCCATAACCCTGACCGGTCTCACTATCAATCACCGTTGGTGCTCGGGCATGATCAACCCACCCAACTGGCAAGATCCGTTTTGCGCCGCACATGCCATCGCGCAGATACAACTCACCAAACTTGGCAAAGTCTCGTGCAGTTGCATATACATATGACGAGCCCACAAATGTTCCGGCAGCGTCAAAACGTGCAGTCGCACTCGACATTCCGATCGCATCAAAGAGACGCGTCCGAATAAATGCATGCGTCTTGTCGCCCAGTGCGTCGCCCAGTAGCCGCGCGACGATGTTGGTGGTGCCAGACGAGTAATACCACTCACTACCTGGGGTGCTTGCCAACGGCTGCTTCATTGCATGAGCGGCATGGTCATCTTTGCCGCTACCAAACAGCATGTCGATCACATCCGATTCATTGCCCTCGACGTAATCCTCTATCCAGGCAAGACCACTGCGCATCTCGAGCAATTGCTGCAACGTGATCAGTCTGCGGTCATCGTTTTGCCACTGGGCAATCCCCGTTGGCGCCTGCACATCGAGCAAACCGTCCATCTGTGCCATACCGACTAGCGCGTGAGTGATCGACTTGGCCATCGACCACGAAATCAACGTCGTGTCGGCAGTGACTCCATCGGCATAAGCCTCGGCCACAACTTGTCCACGATGTTGCACAACTACGGCAAGGGTTGTGTCGGTTTCAGCATGGTCGCCTACCAGCGACGCAACTCTGACACTGAGTCCCTGCAAGTTGTTCACCTACCGAACAATAGTGGTCTGCGTCTCGTTGCCCAACAACTGCGGTTGTATGAAGGCAATCTCACGATCACACAACTCGGCGATATCGACGAGATCATGAGTCACCACAAATTTTGTTCCGGGTAATGACTTCAATTGGTCTCTTAACCAACTGCGCACTTCGCGACGAGCGTCCGCATCAAGTGCCGAAAGCGGCTCATCCAATAAAACCAGTTGAGGCTTGTTGATCAAAGCCCTCACGAGTGCAACACGCTGTTGTTGACCACCCGAAAGCTGCGTTGGTTTCATTTGGGCCAGATGACCAATGCCATGCTGCCCCATTGCATCAATCGCAAGTTGTTGGGCCTGTTGTCGACCAATTCCTGTTGTCATCACCGGATACGCGACGTTGTCAAGTGCCGATAAAAACGGCAGAAGCACGTTGTCTTGAAAAACCATTCCAACATTTCGTAGGTGTGCAGGAACAAATATCTGACGATCAGCATTGTCTGATGCACTGTCTAATACATTTCCATTTACCTGCAGAATGCCGGCATCAAGGGGCAAAAGACCAGCCAGCAATCTCAGAAACGTCGTCTTACCAATGCCATTCACACCACTGATCGCAACAATTTCGTCACCAACAGCAACTTCAATATCAAGAATCAGACGACCTTGACGCACAGAGCCCTGCAACAACACACTCACGAGCGCCTCCCCATCCAACTTCCACGCATGGCTACAAGTACAGCAACACATACTGCAAGTAAGACAAAACTCAATGCGTAGGCAGCCTCAGGATCACTCTCGAGAAGTAAGTAAACAGCGAGTGGCGTTGTCTGAGTTCTTCCCTCTATGTTTCCGGCAAACGTGATGGTTGCGCCAAATTCGCCAAGCGCACGAGCCCATGCCACCGCAACTCCGGCAATCAATGAAGGCGCGAGAAGCCTGAGCGTCACTTTCCGAAATCTCTCACTTGGCCCCAACCCCATCGTGGCAGCAGATTCTTCATAGCGGGGGTCGATTGATCGCAATCCGCTCTCGACTGCCATGACCAAAAATGGAAGAGCCACAAATGCTTCGGCGATCACGACTCCGAGCGGAGAAAATGTCAGTTGCAAGCCAAACACATCAAACAACCAACCGCCGATCAGACCATTGGATTTTCCGTAAGCACCGAGCAAAGCAACACCACCTACCACTGGAGGCAACACCATTGGCAGCATCACGAGCGCGCGCACCATCGATCGACCACGAAACTCGATGCGCGCCAATGCCCATGCAAGGGGCAATCCGAGCACCAATGCAATCATCGTTGCAAACACAGAGGTGATTAACGACAGCCGCAGTGCTTCAGATGCTGGCCCGCTTGTTACAGAACTAAAGATGCCAGACCAAGCTACGCGTTTGAGTAGCCCTACTAGGGGCAACAACAGAAACAACAAAGCACATGATGCTCCCACCCATACAAATAGTGGCGTCTCAGCACCTACTCGTCGCTTTTTCGTACTCATGGGCGCTGGAATCCGAATGACTTCAATGTCTGCCAACCTTGCTCAGACATCACGAAGTCAATGAATGCTTTGGCATTTGCAGGGTTCTTTGATCCCCGGATTGGTGCGATGCCATACATCGCTTTCACATTTTGAGCGCTGGGAATATCTATACCGATAACAGTCTTCTTCGCCGCCGACACATCGGTCTCGTATACGATCGCTGCATCAGCATCACCGTTTGCAACTGCAGACAACGTCGCTTTCACATCGATGCCTCGCGTCACTTTTGATTCGGCAATCACCACACCCGCTCTGGTCAGCACACTTGAGGCATACACACCACACGGCACGGTTTTGCCACACAAGGCAATAAACGAAAGAGAAGCGAGGTCTGCTACCGAACGAATAGACTTTGGATTACCTGGTTTCACTGCAATCGCCATCGTATTTCGTGCAAAGACTTTCGGAGTCACCACCACATTGCCAGAGGCAACGAGCTTTTCGAGATTGGTGATGTCGGCAGATGCCAAGATGTCACTCGGTGCGCCCGACCGAATCTGTGTTAACAAAGTCGATGATGATCCGAAGTTGAGACGCACTTTGACACCCGTGTTGTCTTTACGGAACTGCTTTGCAAGTTCAGTGAATACATCGGTTAGCGAAGATGCAGCCGAGATGGTCAGATCGCCTTTAAGTTGGGATACTTCTGCAATTGGAGATGCATGTGCAGCAATTGGCGCCAGCATGGCCATTACCAGTGCAACAATCGTCAATCCGAATCGCTTCATCTCGCCCCATCTGTATGATTAGTTCCAATGAGACTATATGAGCCTTCCGTCCTCGATCAAATAGTTCTGGCAATAATTGGTGAAAAACCCCAGCATGGTTTTGCAGTTTCAAAAGAACTCGAGACAGATCCATCACTCAGTGCAGTTATTCGAGCACGTCGACCTCTCGTCTACCGCTCAATCAATTCGCTCGTCGATGCCAAATTTATTCGTGAAACAAAAATCGAGCCAGGCGATCAGGGCTCACCACGAGTTATATATGCCATCACCGCAACCGGCAAGAACACCACCGCCAAATGGCTCAATGACACTGTCAATCACCCTCGCGATGCTCGGATCGAATTACTCGCAAAGTTTGTGCTGCGCAATAGGCGCGCCATGAGTAACAAACAACTATCAACACGGCAACGAAAGCTCTTCGAGCGTCAAGCAGCCAACTTACAAGTAGCCGCAAATTTGGCAACCGACGATGTGAGACTGGTTGCTCTATGGCGCGTTGAGACAATTAATGCAATGATTCGCCTACTCGAAGCCGTCTAGCGGGACTTCACAAAGATTTCACTTGCATGGCAATAGCTGTGCCACCCAGTAGCACTAACTGGTGTCCTCTCACATCTAGAAGTGCATCCTTGGATCCAAGAACGTAATGCTTTCCATTTTTGTCCTCAAAAATCGCTTCTCCGACAGCCACAATCACATCGGATTCAATCACGTCGCCAACATCAGCAATAACAACCATTGATCCAATGACCGAATCTCGAACTGTCATTAGCCCAAGGTCAACAACTGGCCCATCAACAAGACGAGCAAAAGTTATCGAATCTCCAGAGAACCGAATGACCCGACCGGGCAAACATTCAACACTTTCTTTATCGACTTCGAGCACCATCCCGTTGCCTTCAATAACTACGAGTTCTCGGTCGACTCCAGGCAGCGAAGAAAACTGTCCGTCCACGACCACCGGTGCGATCGCCACACGCCACGACCAGCGATCTTCGTCGTCGCGATCGCTAGCGATTTCGTAGCTGGTGCCCCTGCCGTTAGCCCACGGCATCGCACGGTGTTCACTAAATCGCTGCACTCTCATAACAGCACTACCCTATGTGGTCTATGAGTAACTCACCGATTCACGCCGTAATCGAACGCTGGCACGCCCACACCCGGGGCGAATTAGCAAATGGACTCGATGTTCTCCTCGATGATGATGTCGTGTTCTACTCGCCGATTGTCTTCACTCCTCAACGAGGAAAAGCAATCACCAAGTTGTATCTACAAGCTGCAGGTCAGACCCTTCCTGGTGAGAAAACATCAGCAACGGCACAAACTGACTCAAACGATGCGCCAAAGGGTTTTCGCTACACCAAAGAAATTCTTGATGGCTACAACGCAGTACTCGAGTTTGAGACAACCGTTGAAGGCAAGTACGTGAATGGCATTGACATGATCACGTGCAATGACGCTGGAAAAATCACCGAATTTCGCGTGATGATCCGACCGCTACAAGCGATCAATCTCGTGCACAAGCAGATGGGCGAAATGCTCGAAAAAATGAAGCCTTAAGACGAGGGGTTACATCCCCAACGCAATGCTGAGTGGTCCAAGTTTTGCAACGCTTTCCGGAGCAAACACAACTAAGCCCTTCGTGATTGTTTCTTCTCGCACACCACCACTCCCCATCAGCAGTTCAAAAAAATTGTCTTGCTCTTGTTGGGATTCAAAAAGATACTTCATCACCGTTGTCGCTTCGAATTGACAAATCCCCCACTCGACTACATCGGGTATCGGGCTTGCATTCATCTCATAATCAATACATCCAATGCTGGATGCATACTCTCCCAAGTCGGCGGGCATCACGGCAACTTGAGTCGTAGAGGTTTCGATTGGTACGACAGTTTCGATGACTACCACCGAATCAGAAGTCGTTGAAGAACCGCCGCACCCAGACACCACAACTAATGCGCCAAGAGTGGTCGCAATAATCAACGCTTTGTTCAACTATTAGCTCTTCTTGTCATTCCTTACAAAGTCAGAAGCTTCATTAAAACCGGCAGCGGTCAACTTTTCGGCCATTTCAGCTTTGACGGCTTGCACAACTCGGTGTATTCCATTGCAATTCTTGTCTGGGTCAGTTGTAAAACCACATCCGCATGTTCCCATGTTGATACTTCTCCTCTATGTCTTTTTAGGTTGAATAAATTTGGTAGGCGCTGAGGGACTCGAACCCCCGACCCTCTCCTTGTAAGGGAGATGCTCTAACCAACTGAGCTAAGCGCCCGTATTAACGGAAACTCCAGTTTAGCGCGAGCCTCTCGGTGTCCACCCAGGCTAAGAGTTGGCGTGGCGTTTACGAACATCGAGCAGATTTGCCGACAGTTGTTTAGTTGACGCAACCACAAGGGTGCACTTGTCGTGATATTCGGTTGTCACATAATCACGACCTGAAATTTCGGCTATCTGCACTCCTGCTTCTTGGCAAATGAGCGAACTCGCTAGATAGTCCCAAACACCGTGACTATTCATGTCGACCCAACCATCCAATGTGCCGTCGGCAACCAAACAGATGTCGAGAGCCGCCGCACCAAGTGCCCGAAATTGCGCCCATCCTGGTTTGAAATTTGGCAGGCCAGAAATCCCAACTACTGCATCCTTGATGTCGGTGCACGCAGACGGCCGAATTGGATTGCCGTTATGAAACGCTCCACCACCCCGTGTCGCCCAATATCGGTCGCGACCCGAAGCCTGATTGACCACGAGTGATGCACGCATTCCCGTATTGTCGAGCGCGCACAACGCAGTTGCATACCACGGCACACCTCGACTTGCATTTGTAGAACCATCGAGCGGATCCATCACGACCAAAATGTCGTTGTCGCCCCACTCGCCTGTTCGCTGACTTTCCTCCGACAACACTGCGCAGCCTGCGCCGTGCAGGATTGCAAGTGCGGCGTTGTCGCAGTCGACATCTACCGAATACTGGGTGTGTCGCATACCCGACAGACCCCAGTTGGTGTTATTTGCAAGCACTGTCGTAATTGCGTCAGACACCTGATTGAGTACATCAAGTATTTCTGCGTTGGTCGAAGCCTTGGAGAGTCTCATTTCATTATCGTTCGTCGCGCACGAATGGCGTGCCCAACGCGCGCGGAGCACCAAGCAAGTTGCGACTTCCTGATCGGCTCAATGCAATCAGCGCTATCAGCGTGGCCAAGTACGGCAACATCTCGAGAAACGCGGAAGGAATGAACGTGATCTGTTCTGCTTGCAAGGTGAATGGCAACTGCAAGGTGAACCCAAACAAAACTGCGCCAAAGATAATCCTCATAGGGCGCCATCCAGCAAACACCACGAGCGCAAGCGCGATCCAGCCCAAACCATTTGTTGTAGCGGCTTGATGCCAGCCAGCGCTTTGAGCAAGCATTAACCACGAACCACCAAGACCTACAAGCGCACCGCCGATCATGGTGTAACGAATGCGAATTCTTGCAACTGAAAGACCCTGGGCGTCAACCGTTGCTGGGTCGTCACCAGTTGCGCGCAACTCGAGACCAGGGCGAGTACTAAACAAGTAGCGAGATGCAACGATGGCTAATGCAATTGCGAGATAGGTGATGATGTCCTGACCAAAAACAATTGGGCCGATGATCGGAATATCAGATAGTGGTCCGAACGACAGTGGTTTAATCACCGTTGAGACCGTCTTGCCCTCCGCGGGTTTGCCCAGAAAGTTGGCCAGACCGGTGCCAAAGATGACGAGCGCCAAACCAGCAACAATTTGATTGGCGCGAAAGACCACCGAAAGCACTGCATGAATCGAAGCGAGCAGGGCACCGATCAACGAGCCAACGATGAGACCAAGCCACACGCTTCCAGAAGCATCGGCTGCGAGAAACGAACTAATCGCCGACGTGAGCAAGATGCCCTCGATGCCGAGGTTGAGCACACCAGAACGCTCGGTAAACAAGGCTCCCAGTGCAGCCAGAATCAACGTCGTTGCAATAGCAATTGCATCACCAGACATCAAGACCCAGATGTTTTCGTTCATGCTGCAACCTTCTTGGTTGATACATCATGAACGCGCACAACATGAATGTGATACCGGCGGAAAGCCTCGCCACCAAGTGCAAACAACAAAATGGCACCCTGAAGCATCACACCTATATGAATAGGAGTATCTGTTGTTACTTGCAGGTTGTTGCCACCGACTCTGAGACCAGAGAACAAAATTCCACTCACAATGATGAGAC
>JBIKZO010000057.1:0-11402 GCA_044354675.1 Ilumatobacteraceae bacterium
GCATCGACATAGGCGCAGATGCCGCCATTGCGTTGGGCTTCGGCCACCACGTGCATTGCAAGCGTTGACTTACCCGATGACTCAGGGCCGAAGATTTCAACGACACGACCGCGCGGCAAACCGCCGACGCCAAGTGCAATGTCGAGTGGAAGTGCGCCAGTAGGAATAGACGCGATTTTCATGGAATCTTTTTCGCCCATGCGCATGATCGAGCCTTTGCCGAACTGCTTGTCGATCTGACCGAGAGCCATGTCGAGTGCCTTCATGCGGTCACTCACTGATTCGTTGGAATTGTTCTTTACTTCGTGGTGCTTGCTCTCTTTGCTAGCCATGATGGGCCTTCCTGTCTTTCTTTTTGTGTGTTTTGAGTTATGGGCTGACTTGGCACCCTAAAGTTGGGGTGTTGCACTGTTTGATTTACTGTGTACTTGCGATGTGGAGATGAGTTTCCCGTTTGGGATGAGTTGACCTTACACACGAACAGGTGTTCGGTCAAGCATTCTCAAACCCATACTGGGCTTGGGTTTGAGTGTTCGGTCTGAACCGAACGACGGGTGTTTGAAACTACGCGTGCGCTAGAGCGTCGGCGAGTTCGGTCTCGTCGGGCGGATTCATCGTTAAATCAACTGCCAACCACACCGTGTAACTCGTTGGGTATCCGCCAATGCCAACGAGAAGTGCCACACCGACAGTTGCGATCAACATCGGCCAAACTGGAATCTCTGGGTACGTGAGTATGACGCCCAAACCCATAACACTCAGTAGCGATCCACCAGTCAAGATGATGTTCATTGCTGCTGCACCGAGTTGAAAACCTTCGAGGTTGCGCTGCCAATTAAATCCGCACGTCTTGCAACGATCCGAATGTTTAAACCATCCGATAAAAAATGCACCCTTGCCACCGCACAATGCGCAACGGCGAATAACGCCTCGCGCAAGTTTGCGCACAAGGCCGGTTTTGGTAATCACCACGTGACTGTCACGCGAGTAGTTCGTCGACAAACTCTTGAAAGACGTCGGCGTAATGCAACGCATCTGCATCGGTGTGCATGATCGAAATGAGCCACTGCTCGTCGAGACCAGGTGGCAACAACACGCCACGATTAATTCCGTGAATCCACTGCGCAAACGCAAGGTCAAAATCGGTTGCTTTGTAGTCGCGATAGTTGCGAATTTGTTCTGGTGCCCACGTGACACAACCTTTGGCACCGAACTGCACCACGTGTGCAGGAAGCGACGCGTCGGTAATGATGCCGCTGACTGCGTTAACGAGCATCGAGTTGCGAGCAATGGTGAGTTGCGTTGTTTCAGGTGTACAGATGTCTCGCAATACAGCCAACGCTGCAGCCATACACAACGGGTTGCCGTTGTATGTACCGAGATGCACAACTTTGCCTTCGGTAATCAAGTCCATATATTCCTGCTTGCCGCCAAATGCGCCAAGCGGCAAACCGCCACCGATTGATTTGGCTAGTGCCACCAAGTCTGGTTGCACTCCAACAAAGCCCGATGCTCCACTCCAGCCAGCTGTGATGCCCGTTTTGACTTCGTCAAAAACAAGCAGCGTGCCGTAGCGCTGAGTGATCTCGCGTACTTGTTTTAAGTAGCCATCTTGTGGCAAACAGATACCAATGTTTTCCATTGCTGGTTCAACAATGAAACACGCAACTTCGCGCGATGCAAGTGCGCGCTCGAGTGCGGCAGCGTCGTTATATGGAATGACGATCGTGTCTTTGACGACGTTGCTCGAGATGCCCGCAGAAGATGGCACCGAATTGGGCGCATCGGCAGGGCCTGCAAGGTGCAGTGGCGGCTTCATCGAAACCATCACTTCGTCGTGGTGGCCGTGATATCCGCCCTCTACTTTGACGATTTTGTTCCGGCCAGTGGCTGCGCGAGCAACACGAATGGCATCCATGGTCGACTCGGTGCCCGAGTTGGTAAATCTCCACATTGGAAGACCGTAACGAGCAGCCAACAACTCGGCTACTTCGGCATTGGCCTCGCATGGGTTGACAAACAATGTGCCATTTGCGAGCTGTGCATTAACCGCTTTGAGCACGTCTGGGTGACGGTGACCAACAAAAAGCGCACCAAAGCCCATGTCATAGTCGGTGTATTGATTGCCGTCGACATCAAACATCTTGGGGCCGTCGGCCGAACGAATGACTAACGGATACGGGTCATATGCCTGAAAGCTGGAGGGAACTCCGAGTGGCAGCACCTTGCGTGCGCGGGCGTTGGCTTTTTGTGATCCAGCCGTTCGCTCGGCATACGTGGCCAATTCTCGTGTGGTTATCTCTTTGGCTTTGTCGGCTAAAGAGGCTCGCAGCGTGGAATCCATCGCTGACATGGTTATCAACTCCAATAATTTTGTCATCTTCAGCCTACACTGATTTGGTCATGGTGGGCGTAGCTCAGTTGGTTAGAGCGCCAGGTTGTGGTCCTGGAGGCCGGGGGTTCGAGACCCCTCGTCCACCCCATTTCTCTAGTAGTTATTGAGTGCGCGCAATTGAAAAATTGCGCGCATTTTCATAAAGAGCCTTATTGCACCTATGATCTCGGGGTTAGTAGTTGCCCCTCTAGCTCAGTTGGTTAGAGCAACGGACTCTTAATCCGCAGGTCCTCGGTTCGAATCCGAGGGGGGGCACTTATTTCGTCGTACCAGAACGACTAAACGAGCTCACCACTTCAACGTGTGGGGTGTTTGGAAACAGGTCGAGAACCGTGACCCCTTCGCACGCGTAACCCGCGTCGAGTAACAAGCGAATATCGCGTGCACCTGCAACCGCATCGCAACTCACCAGCACAATGCGCTTGGCCTCGGTCGCGACTATGGCGTTAACGCCCATTGCACCAAGTCCGTTTCGTGCAGGGTCTGCAATCACGAGACCAGCGTCTTGCACACGCCACTGTTCGACTGCAATTTGTTCGATCGACACATCGTGGTCGTGCAAATTACTGCGAGCATCCGAACAGGCTGATGGATTTGACTCGACCAGCACTACCGGTATGTCGGTGTCGACAAGAGTCGCAGTAAATAGTCCGACGCCACCGTATGCATCGATGATCGGACCAAATTCGCCAGACAATGCCGCATCGCCTGCCGCATCATTAACAGCCGACACCAGCAACTCTGCAGCAACTTGAGAAGCCTGAAAAAATGAGGCCATTGAAACCTGCAGCGAAACGCCCTGCACGACTTCGTGCAGCATCGCTTTGCGGCCAACCACTACATGCGACGGCAAACCAGTCACAGTCGCACCTGGCACATCTTCGCCGTCTTCGTCGTGCAACCAGATGCCAACCTCACCGGTTGCAACACCGCAACGAAGTGTTACTTCTGTTGCCCCAGTTACTCGCACGTCGCCAATAAATTCATTGAGTAGTGGATGTGCGACAAGACAAGTTGGTGTGTCAATCACGTCGTGAGAGCCGCCGCGACGAAAACCCAGTCGACCGTCTGGGGTAACGGCCATGCGCAATGTGGTGCGCGAGGCAGTTGGAGGCACAAAGCCACCCGCAACGACTTCGAGAGTTTCGATCTTGCCATTGCGGCGTAATGCCTCGCGAACGATCGCCACTTTTGCTTCCATGTGCTGGGCAACGTCAAGGTGCTGCCACGAGCAACCACCGCAGCCACGGGCCACATGCTCACAAGGTGGTGCAACGCGATGCGCAGATGGCTCAATAATGCTGGCAACTGTGCCCCGTGCAAAATCCTTTTTGGCTTGAGTGATCTGCACATCCACTAATTCGCCCGGCAATGCCCCCGGCACAAACACCACTCGCCCATCTGCCAAGTGCCCAAGCGCATCTCCGCCAGCGACCAACCGCTCAAAACGCACCTGTTCGTTATTCACTGCAACTCATGCTACGACCCAAATGCAAGCCAACTAGGATGATCTACGTGACGCTGCCAATTCAGATTGCGCCCTCTGTTCTTCCAGTCGATTTTTCGAAACTTGGCGAAGCAATCGTCGCGCTTGATGAAGCAGGCGTTGACCTCATTCAGTGGGATGTAATGGATGGCCAGTTTGTCCCGAACCTCACATTTGGTCCCGACATCATTGCTTCAACACGATCGCTCACAAAGTTGCCATTTGAGGCGCATCTCATGGTGCTCACGCCAGATGTAATGGCCAAACGTTATGTGGAAGCTGGTTGCCAGCGATTGATAGTGCATGCCGAAGCTTGCACGCACCTACACCGCACGCTTGGCAATATTCGTGAACTCGGTGCGACCGCAGCGGTTGCGCTCAACCCTGCAACTCCGGCGAGTGTGGTTGCCGACGTGCTCGACCTCGTTGACATGGTGTTGGTCATGACTGTCAACCCAGGCTTTGGTGGCCAGAGTTACATCGCAACGATGGAGCCAAAGATTGCTGAAGTGCGCGCAATGATTCGTGAGCGGGGCTTGGATGACGCCGTCAACGTTGAAGTTGACGGCGGCATCTCGAACAAGACCATCGCAGGCGCAGCCAAGGCTGGCGCCAACGTGCTCATCGCCGGCAGTGCGTTGTTCAAAGAACCAAAAGGTTTGAAGCACGCTGTCAGCGAATTGCGTGCGGCTGCTACAGCCGCATTTGTTGGCTAGCTTCCGACTATTCCACCGTTTTTACGTGTGATCACAATGGTGCAGTCGCGTGGCACTGGGCCGCCCAAGCCTTGGTAATTCGCTGGGAAGTTGCTGATTGATGGGTCGCCATCGCCAGGGTGCTGCAGGTTGACAAACATGGTTCGACGATCGGGGGTCACCGTCACACCAGTTACTTCCGAACCCTTCACACCGGTAAACAAGCGCTTGAACTCCTTGGTTACTCCGCTTGAAACCAACAACTGATCATTTTGCTTGCCTGGTTGTTCTCCGTCGGTCTGAACGAAAACACGGTTGTCTGGGTCGACCCAGATGCCGTCTGGCGAACCAAACATTTGACCACCAGCATCAGTGACATCCTTAGCAAGTGCAAACACTTCCCACGTGAAAGTTCCACCTATGTAATCGTTGGCATCTTTAAAGCGAACGATGTGGCCGTAGGTATTCACTGAAGTTGGGTTTGCTTTATCAACACCAGCCTTACCAACGGTGCCACGTTGTGTGTTATTGGTGAGCGTTACGTACATTTCGCCTGTTGGCGCACCAGCAATCCATTCTGGCCTGTCCATCTTCGTCGCTCCAACAGCATCAGCTGCCAAGCGCGTGTGCACAAGAATCTTGTCCAGTGTCCACGAGGAGAGCGTTGCGTTCTTTGGACTGAGTTCGATCCAAGCACCGGTGCCGTTGTCGTCGAAGCGAGCAACGTAGAGAGTTCCTTCATCGAGTGGGCTGACACCTTCTTTGATCATTGTCTTCCAGTTAGCACGCGAAACAAACTTGTACACGTAGTCGAAACGCTCGTCGTCACCCATGTACACCACTGCGCGGCCGCCTTTTCCGATGACCAATTCGGCGCCTTCGTGCTTGATGCGACCCAATGCGGTGCGCTTGATTGGTGCTGATTTCGGATCGTTGGGATCAACTTCTACTACCCAGCCGAAGCGGTTGATTTCGTTTGCGTACGAGGCGTCTGCCAAGTCGAATCGTGGATCAAACTTGTGCCATTCATAGCCAAATCCGCCGGCACTAACGCCGTAGCGAGCTTGTTCCGCACTTGCTTTCCATGTTTTTGATGTCGTACCGAAATAACCGTTGAAGTTTTCCTCGCAGGTGAGGTACGTGCCCCAAGGTGTCTTTCCATTTGCGCAGTTGTTCAGCGTGCCTTGGATTTTGTTGCCGGCGGCATTTACGAGCAACGCGCTCGTTGCTGCAGGGCCGCTCATCTTGGCAACGGTGTTGCCGTGAATGCGACGGTTCTTGGCGCTCTTGGCAATCTTCCACTTCTTGCCAGACTTCTCGATAGCTACAACGGACATGCCGTGTGCGGCCTGCGACAGACGAACGTCGGCCAGGCTGGTTGGAACACTCTTGCCCATAACGTGCGGCGTGGTGCCGTATTCGTGGTTGATGCAGAGCAAGCCCTTCCTATCGTCGCCGAAATACCACATGCCGTCGTGGCCGATACCGATGCTCTTTTCCTGCTGCTCGGCGGTAAAACCTGCGTACTCAAATGACTTGCCACTGCCGTCAAGCTTTTCGCGCCATGGGATGAGCACGCTGTAGGTGTACTCCGGTGCGATGGTTGGCATTGCGCTGTTCTGCAGCGGAATCGAGGTGAAGCCGATCTTCGGTGCCTTGGCAGCAACTTTTGCGCCAACAGCTGCGCCCTTTGACGCCGATGCCGATGCCGATGCGGCAGAGCCACCCATAAATGTCAGTGCGGCACCAGCAAGGCTGCCCACAAGAAGTTTGCGACGCGACATGTATGTGTTCAACACATCTTCAAATGCACGGTTATCCGAATGATTACTGAATTCTTCGCTCATGATTGTTCTCCCTTGATGTTGATGTTGCAGGAAGAATAAAAGAAGGAGATGAAGTTTGAGTTTCAGTAAAGCAACAATGGCGCAATGTTTAGGTGAACTTTCGGAAACAAAAGGTTCTTTCGTGAATTAGCGCTGAGTTCGCTTTTTGCGCGCACTTCGCTGACGCATTCCTCTTGTGGCTTGGCGCGATACTTGGCGCGACATCACAAGCACAAACAAACCGCCGACGACTACTGCAATTGCAATCAATATTGAAAGCACAATCAGCAACTTGTTGTCGAATAACGGACCAAGTACGCCTGTGTCGATGCTCGTCCCATTTTCGAACAGAGTACGCACTGGGTCTTCGAGATTTGGACATATGCCAGTTGCGCCGTTGACACCCACCACCGCATCCCCACCAAATAACGGTGCATTTTCGCGCACCTTAGAAACAAGCAATGGAGAAAATGGGTCGCTCGCAGCACCAACGATGTAGCGAGTGCCCTCGTCGAGAAACTTTGTGTCTTGTCCGTAACGCACTTCTACGGTGTCGTTGTTTATGTAGCCACTTGCAGTACCTGCTCGCACCTGAATAACACGAAACGTTGCAGTCGTGTCGTCAATTGACAACAATTCACCCACAAACACCATCTGTGGTGCCATTGGTATTGCGCACCCTGCAGGAATTGTGGTTGCAGCCGACACGTTGATTGGCAACGTGGTTTCGACAACATCCGTAATGACGCCCTGCTCATCTGGCACCGAGTCGCCAGTAGCAATAACCACTGGCGCAACGGTGTCGACAGGTGGTGCGGGAGGAACAGTTGCACCAACTGAAAATGTTGGAGTAAACAAAACGCCGATCAAGGCAATGGTTGCCGAAGCCAAAACCATTCGTGTTCGCACGAAAGTAATTCTACTTGTTTAAACTCTTTTGACGAGCGCCTCGACCTAGCGGCCAGTAAAGCGTGGGTCTCGCTTTTCGATAAACGCAGTCATTGCTTCCACTGTGTCTTTGGTGCCGAAGTTGACAGCCTGTGCAGCACCCTCGTCGTCGAGCGCCTCTTCGAGCGTGACGTTGGAAGAGTTGTTGAGTAGTCGCTTGGTTTGTGCCAAAGCAATCGGCGGACCAGCAGCAAGGCGTGTTGCCCAGTCATGCACAAATGCGTCGAGTTGCGCATCTGCAACCACTCGATTGACAAGACCAATACGTTCCGCTTCTGTTGCTCCAATAATGTCAGCGAAAAATGCGAGTTCTTTTGCGCGATGCAAACCAACCCTGCGCGGCAGCACCCATGAACCACCAAAGTCGAGCGACAAACCGCGCTTGGCAAAAATCTCGGAGAAGCGCGCATTATCTGAAGCAACAACCAGGTCGCAAATGAGCGCCATGTTGCACCCCGCGCCTACCGCGACGCCACGAACTTTGGCAATGGTGGGTTGTGGAATACGTGCGAGCGCATTGCACACGTCACCAATGTGGCGCATGGATGCAAGCCTGCTCTGATTTGCTCGTGGATCGGGAGTGCCATCGGAATTGCCACCACCCAAATCGGCGCCGCTACAAAAAGCCTCTCCGGTACCTGTGAGCACCATTGCCCGATCCTGCTCGTTGGTGCCGACCTCACGAAATATTGCCAGCAATTCGGCCCACATAGTTGCATTGGCCGCATTCTTTTTGGACGGACGATTCATAGTCACCGTGACAATGCCATTGTCTCGTGTAACAAGAAGTGTCTCAAATGAGCTTGATGTACTTGAAATCCCCATGCCATAGACGATACTGAACGGATGGGATTTAATCCGAATCGCAAACATGTAAAGCGCACGAGCGACCACCTCATTGTTGGGTCTGCGCTACTTGTAGTGGTGCTACTTGTGGTGTGGGCGTTTGCCGGATAACGCGACCATGGCACCAAAAACAAAGCGCAAGAAACAGCCTGGAATCTGGGACGGCCTGTACGGCGACATACAAGTGAAGCGTGTGCAGCCCTATGAGGCACTCAAGGCATACGTGTGCCCCGGTTGCAACCGCGGTATTCCAGAAAAGATGGGACACTACGTTTGTGTGCCAGCAGAGGCAACCGATTTGCGACGCCACTGGCACTACGCGTGCTGGGACAGACGCGCCAAAGTTGCTGGCTAGAAAATATCTTTCAGCATTTCGAGTTGCGTGCCGAGCACGCACGCCACATCAAAGCGCACCGAACCCACAGTGTTTACCAACGGCGCAAATGCATCATTTGATGTGCGCATTGAGGCTCGAAAATCGGCAGTTGCGCGGCGCACTTTGAGTTGCTTTGCAAGTGTCACCGCTTCGGCTGGAGTACCAAACGCATTACTTGCTCGCGCTTTCACTTCGCACACCACAAGCACACCGTCTCTATGCGCAACAACATCGAGCTCTCCGCGCTTGCATCGCCAGTTGCGCGCAACAATCACATAGCCGTGCTGCTCGTACCAACGCGACACCAAATCTTCCGCCCACTTGCCTCGCGCAACACGCGCAGCGGCACTTGCTGTTACAGATCGATTGGTGGTAGCTCTTCGATGTTGAGGTCTTTGAAACTCAACACTCTCACGCGCGGAACGAATCGGCTCGTGCGGTACATGTCCCATACCCATGCGTCACTCAACACCACTTCCATCAACGGACGAGGTCCTTCGGACATCACCTTGACATCAACATTGTTGGCCAAATAAAAACGGCGATCTGTTTCGACGGCATATTTAAACATGCCAACAACGGCCTGATACTCCTGTGCGAGCTGCAGTTCGCGCTCGGCCTCGAAGTTTTCGAGATCGTCTGTGTTCAATGTGGATTCGAGAGTGTCGAATGTGACGATTACTGGTCGTCGCGCTTTTCGCGAACCTTGGCAGACTTGCCGGTGCGCTCGCGCAAGTAATTGAGCTTGGCACGGCGTACATCGCCGCGCTTCATGATTTCGAGCTTCGATACCGATGGGCTGTGCACTGGGAACGTGCGCTCAACTCCTACGCCGTAGGACAACTTGCGAACGGTGTACGACTCGGCAATGCCAGAGCCAGTGATTTTGGTGACGTTGCCCTGAAACACCTGAATACGCTCTTTGCCACCTTCAACAACGCGCACGTGCACTTTCACTTCATCGCCAGGACCCATCTTTGGAATGTCGGTGCGCTTGAACTGATTGTCGACGATGTCGGTGGTCTTCATGGGGTATGTCCTGTTCAGATAGTGAAGTTAGAAGGATACGGGCTTGGCGGGAACTCTTCCAACAAGCGTTGCTCGTCTTTCGTGATTCCTCCGCGTAATTCCACCAAATCTGGGCGCTTTGCCAGGGTTCGATGGAGGGCCTGAGCGCGTCTCCAGCGCTCGATTTGAGCATGGTTTCCATTGCGCAGCACCTCCGGCACCTGCCAGCCCCGAAACTCGGCAGGACGCGTGTAATGCGGCTCTTCTAGCAAACCTGATGCCCCAAAACTCTCGGTTATTGGCGACATTGCGTTGCCCATGACTCCGGGCAACAAACGTGTCACTGCTTCGATGATGAGGCACGCCCCCACTTCTCCGCCAGCGAGCACTACGTCGCCCACTGAAACTTCTTCGTCCACCAAGTGCTCACGAATTCGGTGATCAACACCTTCGTACCTGCCACACAACAAGCTAAAGCCTTCAAGGCTTGCGAGCTTGTTTGCAAATGCTTGATCAAACGGTTTGCCACCCGGCGACAACAACAGCAATGGACGCGGTGCACCAGATTTTTCGAATGATTCAAACACAGGTTCGGCGCGCAGCACCATGCCAGCGCCGCCGCCAAACGGAGCGTCATCAACCGAATGATGCACATCGGTTGTGTGTTCGCGCAAGTCGTGTGAACGCACATCGACCAATTTTTCGTTGCGTGCTCGACCGAGCAAACTCTCTGAGCAAAAGTTGTCGACCAACTGTGGGAACAGCGTAAATACGTCAATTCGCATAGATAAGTCTCATACTTCATCACCAATTTCAAATAAGCCTTCGGGTGGATCAATCGTGATGCAACCATCAACGTTGGAAACAATGAATGGTGTTGGCACAAGCGCGCCAGACTCAAGTTCCATAATCGGGTGAGCCGGATTGTCGATCACTGCAACGCACACGCCGTAATCATTCCCTTGCATATCGACAACTGTTGACCCAACCATCTCATGCACCCACACCACTGACGGATCGTCGATTGGATAGCCATACACATCAGAATTTGTGAGACGCTCAGCAATATTGCGATCATCCAAATCTTTAAAAGTCATCAACCAACGCTCGGCCTGAGCCTTTGATTTGGAGATTTCATACCACTTGCCAGCAACCCAGAGTTTGGATCCAACGGAAACGCGTTTTGGGTGACTGTTGAAGATATCGACATACATTTCGCCACGAACACCGTGGGGTCGCCCCAAGCGACCGACGTGCAACAGACCTACTGGAGGCGTGTGGTCAGTCGTCGACGAAGTCGACATCGACATCCACGCCATCGCGTGTTGCGGCTGCACGTACAACCGTGCGAATGCTCATTGCAGTGCGGCCACGACGACCAATGACGCGACCAAGGTCGCCTTCACCAACGCGAACTTCAAGAACGATTTTGTCACCGTCAGTAACACCCTCGACACGAACTGCGTCTGGGTTGTCAACAATCGAGCGCACGACATGGTCGAGCACTGCTGTTGCTACTGGAGCAGGAATGAGATTTGCCGAGTCAGTCACGGTAGATACAGACCGAATTATTTAGCGGTCTTGGCAGGCTTGGCTGGCTTTGTAGCCATGAACTCTGCCCATGCGCCAGAAATTTCAAACAACTTCTTGACGCGCTCGCTTGGCAATGCACCTTGCTTGAGCCACTTGAGGGCTTTTGCATTGTCAACTGTCAGAGCGGATGGCTCGGACTGTGGGTGATAGTTGCCAACGATTTCGAGGAAGCGACCATCGCGGGCAGAACGGGTATCGGCAGCAACGATGCGGTAATGCGGTTGCTTGG
>JBIKZO010000132.1:0-3681 GCA_044354675.1 Ilumatobacteraceae bacterium
GCAGCGATCAATTCCATTGCACGCGTAATCTTTTTTGTCGCCTGAACGGACCGAATTCGTCCGCGCAGAATGCGCTCTTGACCGCCAGCCATGTATTACTCCGTTGCGAGAGTCTTGGCTGAGGCTGCGTCGCCAACTTCACCGGCATCGGTGCGAGTTGGGTCGGCTGATGCCGTGTTGGATGTAATACGGAATGCATCTTTGAATGCAGTAACAATCGATGCAAGATCTTTTGGCACGTCGGCCTTTGGATCTTGGCGAATGCCTGCAAGTACTGATGCATGACGACTGCGCATGTGTTCGAGCAATTCGTTTTCAAAGCGACGCACATCGGACACTGGAATGGTGTCGAGGTAGCCCTTGGTGCCAGCGAAGATCGAAACAACTTGCTCGTCGATCGACATTGGGCTGTTGAGCGGTTGCTTGAGCAACTCGACCAAGCGATAACCGCGCTCGAGCTGTGCTTTTGAAATTGGGTCGAGTTCAGAACCGAACGTTGCGAATGCTTCAAGTTCACGGAACTGCGCCAAGTCAAGCTTGAGTGTTCCGGAAACGCTCTTCATTGCTTTGATCTGTGCAGCACCACCCACGCGAGATACCGAGATACCTACGTCGACGGCTGGACGAACACCAGACTTGAACAAGTTGTCTTGCAAGTACACCTGACCATCGGTGATCGAGATCACGTTGGTTGGAATGTACGCCGACACGTCGCCTGCTTTGGTTTCGATCACTGGCAATGCAGTGAGTGAACCCGCACCGTTTGCATCGCTCAATTTTGCTGCGCGCTCGAGCAAGCGGCTGTGTAGGTAAAACACGTCGCCTGGGTAAGCCTCACGACCTGGTGGACGACGCAAGAGCAATGACATCTGGCGATACGCCTCTGCTTGCTTTGACAAGTCGTCGTACACAACAAGTGCGTGCTCACCGTTTTCCATCCAATGCTGACCAATTGCACAACCCGCATATGGCGCGAGGTATTTAAACGGTGCTGGATCAGATGCAGGAGCAGCCACAACAACGGTGTATTCGAGTGCGCCGTATTGACGCAACACTTCAACTGTTTGTGCGACGGTCGAACCCTTTTGACCGATAGCCACATAGATGCACTTCACACCCAAACCGCGTTGGTTGATGATGGTGTCGATCGCAATTGTGGTCTTGCCAGTCTTGCGGTCACCAATGATCAACTCGCGTTGACCACGACCGATTGGGGTCATGGCGTCAATGGCCTTGATTCCGGTCTGAAGTGGTTCGTGCACTGGCTTACGACCCATGATTCCTGGCGCCTGCACTTCTACACGGCGAGAGATTGAACCAACAATGTCACCCTTGCCATCGATTGGAGTGCCGAGCGCGTTTACAACGCGTCCCAACATTGCGTCACCAACTGGCACCGACAAAATACGGCCAGTTGCTTTTACTGGCTGACCTTCTTCGATCGAAAATGCTTCACCGAGTACTACGGCACCGATTGAGTCTTCGTCCAAGTTGAGCGCCAAGCCCACAACGCCGCCCTCAAACTCGAGCAACTCGTTTACTGCGCAATCTGGCAAGCCGCTCACGCGAGCAATACCGTCACCCACTTCGGTCACGCGACCAACGGTGCGTGCTTCAGTGGATGGCGTGTAGCCATCGAGTCCTTTGGTAATCGCTGCCGCAATGTCACTTGCGGAGAGTGTTAATTCAGCCATGTTTTTGTCCTTTCAGAACGAAATCAGATTCGGGTCTTCAACTGGTCGAGACGGGTGCGCACGGTGTCGTCGATGACTTCGTCACCAACTACTGCAACCAAGCCACCCAACACGCTTGGGTCGATGACAACTTTGAGATTTACTGGTTTCCCCGTCACCTTGGTGAGGGCTGCAGCGAGACGAGTCTTTTGATCGTCGCTCAATGCAACTGCACTGCGTACTTCGGCAACTTCTTGTTGCTTCTCGCTCGATGCGCGCTTAACAAGTGAGTCGACAATTGCTGGCAAGTCGCGCACTTGGCCACTGCCAACCACCAACGACACAAGTTGTGTTGTGGTGTTGGATGCCTTGGCACCGAGCAATTGCTCGGCAACTTGCTGACGGCGATCTGCAGGAATTGTTGAGTCACTCAATGTGTTGCGCAATTGTTCATTTGACTCGAATGCGCGAGCCACACGAAACAATTCGTCTTCAACGAGTGCAAGAGTGCCGTCGGCTTGAGCGATCTCGAACAATGCAGATGCGTATGCCTCAATTTTTACAGTGCTCATCGGCCTGCTCCCACGCTCGAGATAAACGACTCGATCAATTCGTTTTTGGTCTGATCATTGAGCGTTGCTTGCACAACTGCTGGTGTTGCAATTGAAGCGAGCAACGAAATCTCGGCGCGCAATTCATCGCTCGAGCGACCACGTGCCGAATTGAGATCGGCTTCGGCTTTTGCTTCGAGTTCGGCAACCTCTGCCGTAATGCGTACTCGACCTTCGTTCAACACTGCTGCTGCTTGCGTGTCGGCTTCGGCCAACATGCGAGCGCGCTCGCCTGCAATATCGCCAAGTGCTGCACGAATGTTTTTGGCATCCGAATCGGCTGTGACCTTTGCGCCGGCAGCATCGTCGAGCTCTTTCTGAATTTTTTCTGTGCGAGCATTGAAGCTCTTTTTGATCATTGGACCAGCAAATTTCACCAACGCACCGATCACGATTACGGAAGCCAAGCCTCCATAAACGATTTCGGCTGTTTCTGGCAACAACCAGTGGTGCGTAATTGTTGGATCTTCGCTTGCCAATAACACACCGAAACGATTGATCATGATCGTGCTCCTGACTGCATTGCTTCTTGCACGGCTTTTTGCACAACACTCGCGTCTGGAGACTTGCCCACTGCAAGCTGCGTAGTGCGTGCGGTAACCGTTGCTACTGCAGCAGCGACTTGATCGCGTGCTGCCAGTCGCGCAGCACTGATCTCGGCATCAGCAGCAGATCGCTTGGAGGCGATTCGTGCATTTGCTTCAGCGATCTTTGTGCTGCGTTCTTGATCCAATGTCTGACGTGCCTTGTCGACGCGTGCTGCTGCTTCGGTGCGAACCTCGGCAAGAGCTGCTTCATACTTGGCCACATCTGACTTTGCGGACAAACGTGTTGCGTCTGCCTGCTCGAAATCCTCGCGAATACCGTTGTAACGAGCGTCCATTCCCTTTTTGAGTTTTGGGAAAAGGAACACGCGCATGATGACGAGAAACACCAAGAACGAACCAGCACCCCAGATGAGCTCTTTGCCCTCAGGAGAAATTGGGTTCGGACCAGTGGTCTCGGCCGTGGTGATTGCCTCGCCAGAGGTGGTTTCCTCCTCAGCGGAAACGCGCACCTCGACCAGGTCACCCTGCAATGTCGTTACGTGAACTCGCATTGGTCAGGCGAACTTGAGCAGAATGAAGGCCACGAAGCCGATAAGTGCGAGGGCTTCGGTAAATGCAACACCCAAGAACATTGTGGTGCGAACCATGCCTGCCGACTCCGGCTGACGTGCCATTGCTTCGATGGCCTTACCGAAAATCATTCCGATTCCGATGCCTGGTCCAATCGCGGCGAGGCCGTAAGCGAGACCTGCCATTTGTGCTGCCGAGTTTGCTTTCAGTTCAGCTGGCGTGAGCTCTGCAGCCACGCGTGCACTGACATGTGCAATTCGTGTTAATGCTTCCATGTTT
>JBIKZO010000058.1:0-11341 GCA_044354675.1 Ilumatobacteraceae bacterium
CAAAGGGATAGAGTAGGGACTTCTTATGTACGCAATTATCGCATCCGGAGGCAAGCAAGAGAAGGTCGCCAAGGGCCAACAGGTCCATGTCGAACTGCTCGATGCTCAAGAGGGCTCAGAGGTGAAGTTCACCCCGATCATGCTCGTGGACGGTTCAACCATCTTGACCACTCCCGCACAGCTCGCTAAGTCGTCCGTAACCGCAAAAGTCATGGGCATTGCTGCTGGCCCAAAGATCGACGGCTTTACTTACAAGCGTCGTACCAACCAGCGTCGTCGTTTTGGTCATCGCCAAAAGTATTCGGTGATTGAAATCACCAACATTCAGAAAGGCTAATTCTCATGTCGAAAACCAAGGGTGGCGGTTCAACCCGCAACGGTCGCGATTCGAACGCGCAACGACTCGGCGTCAAAGTATTTGACGGCACAAAGATCACTGCAGGAACAATTTTGATTCGTCAACGCGGCACAAAAGTGCACCCAGGTAACAACGTGGGCATTGGCAAAGACGACACACTGTTTGCGCTTTCGCACGGCAGTGTCAAGTTTGGTGAGCGTCGTGGCCGCAAGGTCGTCGACGTCATTCCAAACATTTAATTCGTATCGATTCCCTGAGGGAGTCTGCTCGCGTCCCAACCCAATAGTGCTATGCCTTGTCGGCATGCAAACCTGTCGGTCATGCCGCCAACATATGCAACTGCGTTGTGCAGTGCTTCTGTTGAATGAGCGGGCGCAATGTGTTTGGCAATGCTGGCATCTTGATCGCTGTCGGTGAGCACCAAATGCGGATGACTCGCATAGTGCTCGACAAGTGCTTGCAGTAAATCTATAACTGACTTTGCTTGATTGCGAGAGGCATCACGCATATAAATGTTGTCGTAGTTGAAGCGACGAAACTCTGCGAGAGCGTCGGCTTGTTGCGGCTGCATGCCAATACGACCGGTTGCAGCAGTTGCCGCGATCATCGATGAAATAAATGAGCGAAGTTGTTGTGAGCGAGCAGTGCCGCAATATGTGCGTACTTGTTCTGGAAGTTGATCGAAGGTGACAATTCCAGTCGCTGCAGCATCTTCAAAGTCGTGACACACGTAAGCGATGCGATCGGCCCATGAAACAACTTCGCCTTCGGGTGTCATTGGGGCAGGACGTGACCACGAGTGATTGCGAATACCGTCGAGGGTTTCGATGCACAAGTTGAGTGGGACCAATGTGACGTCTGCGCCCCAAACAGCATGATCAAAACCCTGGGGAACAAATGGACTCAAAGCATCTTCGGATGCGTGACCACCCGGACCATGACCGCAGTCGTGACCGAGTGCAATTGCTTCGGTGAGTGCAACATTGAGCCCAAGTGCGCGTGCAACCGATGTTGCGACTTGGGCAACTTCGAGAGCATGCGTGAGGCGAGTGCGTTGGTGATCTTGTGGAAACACAAACACTTGAGTTTTGCCTGCAAGACGTCGAAATGCTGAGGCATGCAAGATGCGGTCGCGGTCGCGCTCGAAACAGGTGCGAAATGGATCTGCTTCTATGGCATGCGCACGATTGCCAGCACCGAATGCACGTGTAGCAAGCGGTGCAAGAGTCGAGTCTTCGCGCGACTCGCGCTCGGCGCGATCAATGATTTGCCTTTGACCAGGGCCAGACCACGAGTCTTTGTGTGCGAAACGAATCTGATCGTCTGACGCAAAGCCGTCCATTGTTTGAGCCCATGCGACGCTGCGCGAAATTGGTTCAGATGTCATATAACTACACGATACGTGGAGGGTGTACTAGTAGGATTGACAGCCCCTATGAGTGCCTTTGTCGATGAAGCCCAATTAAACGTCCGCGGTGGCGACGGTGGTGCAGGCTGCGTCAGTTTTAGGCGTGAAGGCCCTGTTGCATTTGGTGGTCCAAACGGCGGCGATGGTGGCGACGGCGGTTCGGTATGGCTTGTTGCCGATCACAACGTTGCTTCGTTGTTAGCTTTTCGCGATCACCCCCACAGACGGGCAGGCGATGGCGTGCACGGAATGGGCAAGGATTTGCACGGCCGCCGTGGCGAAGACATGATCATCAAGGTTCCTGAAGGCACCGTTGTGCGCGATATGTACACGGGCGAAATTTTGGCCGACTTGGCTGTCAACGGCACTCGCTGGCAATCTGCCAAAGGTGGTCAGGGTGGACGAGGCAATGCGCGCTTTTTGTCGAACCGTAGGCGCGCACCAAAATTTGCTGAACAAGGCGAGCATGGCAAAGACCGCTGGCTAAAACTTGAACTCAAATTGATGGCCGACGTAGCACTTGTTGGTTTTCCAAACGCTGGCAAGTCAACATTTATTAGTTCAGTGAGCGCAGCAAAACCAAAAATTGCTAACTATCCATTTACCACGCTTGAGCCACACCTTGGCGTCGTGCGCATGGGCGGTTCGAGTGAATTTATCATCGCTGATATTCCAGGAATTATTGAAGGTGCTAGCGAAGGTCGCGGACTCGGGCACCAGTTTTTGCGACACATCGAGCGTGCGCGCGTGTTGTGCGTGCTTGTGGACCTTGCGCCGATGGACGAAGTGTCTGCCGATGAGCAGGAACGAATATTGCTGCAAGAGTTGCAGGCCTATCAGCCAGAGTTGCTCGAGCGACCACGCATTGTTGTTGGCACCAAGACCGATGCAGCAACGGAAGAAGTGATGCTTGCATGGAAGGGCCAACGGATGTCGGCTGTGACTGGTGATGGCGTGCGACCAATATTGGGTGCACTTGCAGAGCTGGTGCAACGCGCACGCACGCTCGTGCCTTCCCAAGAGTCATCGGTAGTAATTCGCCCAGAGCCAGAAGGCACGCATATTGAGCGCATGGGTGACAACGAATTTAGATTGATTGGTCGCGATGTTGAGCGGTCGGTTGCCTTAAGTGATGTGTCGACGCCTGACGCTCTTAACTACATTGATGAGCGACTCAAGCGACTGGGCGTGGCACGTCTGTTGTCGCGAGCCGGAGCAAGTGATGGAGCAGTTGTGCATATTGGGGCCTTTAGTTTCGAGTACACACCGGAGACGTAGAGATGCGAATCGTTGTAAAAATTGGGACATCATCAGTAACTGATGAGCACGGCGCCATCAAGAACGAAGCAATTCGTGCATTGTGCGAGCAGGTGGCTCGTGTGCGGAGCGAGGGCAACGAAGTAATCGTTGTTACGTCTGGTGCAATCGCAGGGGGTGTAGGTGCACTCGGTTTGGCTCAGCGCCCAACCGACACTCAGACTCTGCAGGCGCTTGCTGCTGTTGGACAAAGTCAGTTGATGAATAAGTACAACGAACATTTGGCCACGCATGGTTTGGTTGGCGCTCAAGTGCTGTTGGTACCAAACGATTTTATTGACCGCACGCAATACCTGCATGCACGACAAACCCTTGTGCGCTTGTTGGAATTGGGTTGCGTCCCGATCATAAATGAAAATGATGCGATTGCTAGCGACGAAATTCGCTTTGGTGATAATGACCGCATTGCTGCTTTGGTGGCACACAGCGTGAGTGCCGACGTGTTGGTGTTGTTGACCGACATCGCTGGATTGTTCACGTCGGACCCAAGCATTGATGCCTCAGCAACATTCATCGAGCAGGTTGCTGCAGATGATCCGTTGCTGTCAGTACGAGCCAGTGCAAGTAGCACCGCACGTGGAAGTGGTGGTATGTCGTCCAAATTGTCAGCTGCACGCATCGCGTCGTGGTCGGGTGTGCGAACAGTGATCGCTGATGCGACAAAGACTGATGTTGTAGTGCAAGCGCTTGCTCAAACACCAGGTGCAGGCACACAATTTTTGCCACATAACCGAAACCTCTCGGCCCGCAAGTTGTGGATCGCTTTTGCTGCTCAGCAGAGTGGCGTGATTGTTGTTGACGATGGCGCGAAGCAAGCGCTGATCGAGCGCAACACGTCGTTATTGCATGCCGGTGTGGCTGAAGTGCACGGAGACTTCGCAGAAGGCGACACCGTTGAAATCCAGGACATGAGTGGTGCTGTGTTTGCACGTGGCATGGTCAGCGTAAGTGCTGTGCAAGCAAGCGCTGCAGCAGGTCGTAAGAGTGCTGAGCTACCCGACGGTGTTGTGGCCGAGCTTGTTCATCGCGACGACTTGGTTGTTCTCGTCGACCAATAGCTACGCAAGTGTGGCTCGCCGAGTAGTGCGAGCGCTGCAATGTACGTGACACCACCAATGATGATGCCGACGAGCACGCGAGTCAACGCCTCTATTCCGACTACCGGTTTTACTGCAGAGCTAATTGTGTTGCAACCAAGTTTGACGGCAACGGCCATGACAGCGCCGGCAACGATGATGCGTAGTACGTCAATTGCAAGACCACCAAGACGCATGGATTGGTTTTTTGATGCGAGTACGACGGTGGCGATGACTGCGCTGATGACATAGGCAATCGAGAATGCAATACCGAGACCCAGTACGTCATAGCGATCGACGAGCACGATGGCAAGAACGATGTTGATTGCGTTTTCGATGAGGTTGATGAAAAACGGAGTTCGAGTATTGTGCTGGGCATAGAAACCGCGCAACACAAAGAGATATACAGAAAATCCAGTAAGTCCGAGCGCTAAACCGCTGAGTGCCCTAGCGGTGTTGACCGTTGCTTGTGCTGAAAAGTTTCCGTGTTGCAACACCAAGCCGATGATGGGTTTGGAAAGTACAAACAAACCAAACGAGGCGGGAATCGTGAAGAGTGCAGTCAGTGTGATGCCGCGACTGATGCGGTTGGCGAATGCGGTGTGATCGCTGTTGACAGCAAGTCGGGCTAGGTCGGGGAGGAATGTGGTTGCAATTGATACCGCGAGCAAACCATGGGGAAGCTGAAACAAAATGAATGCTTTTGAATAGGCATCAACTAGGCCACTGCCTGGCGATGCAAGGTTTTTGATCACGACTAGAGCGATTTGGTTGGCAACCACATAACCAAATGTCCAGAGTGAGAGTTGGATGAGTTTGCGTACTGCGGGATGGGAAAACTGCGGACTGAAGTGGAATGCAATGCCGCTGCGGCGCACCGCCACTACTTGAATAAGGGTCATGACTGCGATGCCAACTGTGGTGCTGAGGCCAAGTTGCCACATCAGTGTCGATTCGCTCAATACGTCGGTGATTGCTGGCTGGGTGTTGAAGCCAATTGATAACAGAAAAAAGATGGCGATGACATTGGCTGCAACAGGCGACCAGGCTGCTGCAAAAAAGCGGCGCCTTGCGTTGAGTAGTGCCGAGCACAGTGCACTCACTCCGTAAAAAAATATTTGCACAACGAAGATGCGTGTGAGTGCCGTGCCTGCCTTGCGAAAAACTTGGGCATCGACGCCTGACGCTGGGTGAATTGAGAACAGATGAAATATTGCGGGGGCTAGGAAGATCGAGATGAGCGTGATTGCGCCAAGAATGAGGAGCGAGATACTGATGATTGCATCAGTGCCGTGCTTTGACTCGCTGGTCGTTTGATCGTCGTTGAGCATTGAAGTGAACAACGGCACAAGGCTGGCAGCCAAGACACCGCCGATCAGGAGTTCGTACATTGAGTTGGGCGCGTTGTTGGCAGCATCAAATGCGTCAGCAAGTGCCGACTGGCCGATGATCACCCCAAAAATGATGATTCGGGCAAGTCCCGTAATGCGAGATAGAGCGGTGCCTGTGGCGACAACGAGATTGGATCGACCAAGATCAAGCATGTGTACATATCGTAGATCGTCTAGCAGGAATGCAGCAGCGACTAAACGCTAGGGTTGCTCAAATGGAAAATCGATTTGAATCAGTTGAACATGTCCGCGATGGACTTAAAAAGGTCCACTATTTGTCGGATGATGGCATTGCTGGAGTGGTGTTTCTTGCGCAGCGATTGGGCAAGCCAATTTTGGTTGAAGGGCCAGCAGGAACGGGAAAAACCCAGTTGGCAAAGAGTGTTGCCGAGATGCTCAACGCGCGGCTCATTCGCTTGCAGTGCTACGAAGGTCTAGACGAGTCGAAGGCACTCTACGAATGGAACTACAAAAAGCAACTGCTCCGTATCCAGGCTGACAAGAACAGCGACTCGTGGTCGCAGGTGCAAGATGACATCTTTAGCGAAGAGTTTTTGCTTACTCGACCTTTGCTTGAAGCCATTAGCAGTCCAGATCCAGTAGTGCTGTTGATCGACGAAGTGGACCGTGTCGAAATCGAGACCGAGGCATTGCTGCTCGAGATTCTCTCCGAATATCAAGTCTCGATTCCTGAACTGGGAACAATCACAGCCAAGCAAATACCGATGGTGTTTTTGACTTCCAATAACACCCGCGAATTGTCAGAAGCACTAAAACGTCGTTGCTTGTTCTTGCACATCGACTATCCAGACATGGAGCGCGAGAAAGAGATTGTGCTGACCAAGGTTCCAGACATCACGCAGAACTTGGCTGACCAGATTGCTCGCATCGTTCGCAGCATTCGTCAACTGGATTTGAAGAAGGCGCCATCAGTGAGTGAGACCTTGGACTGGGCGCGCACATTGATGTTGATGGGAATTGAAAACATCGACGCTCAAGAAGCGAAAGACACATTGCACATCTTGCTCAAATACCAGACCGACATCACGAAGGCAGCCAAGGAACTGTCGGTCGACAAGTAAGGCAAAACATTATGACCGTGCTCGATTTGATGTCGGGTTTCATCGTTGAATTACGAAAAGCAGGTTTGCCTGTCAGTTTGACGGAAAACCTGGATGCGATGGAAGCCGTCAAGGAGATCCCCATTGAGGATCGCCAGGCGTTTAAATATGCGTTGGCCGCGACTCTTGTAAAGAGCAACTCGCACTGGCGCGCATTTGAAACCATCTTTGAGGTGTATTTCTCGTTGCGCGGACCAGAACATCAAATTCCTAACGACATGAGTGACGCCGAAGCAGAGTTGTGGCGCGAAGAGCAAGAGATGCAACAGCAAGGTGAAGGTGCTGCCGGAAGTGGCGGCGGCATGGATTCGCTCACTCCCGAAGAGATTGCCCAGATGTTGATGCAGGCATTGATGAACGGTGATCAAGCGATGATGCGAGCACTTGCTCGTCAGTCGGTGCAGCGTTTTGCGGGGATGGAACCTGGACGACCTGTGGGTGGAACGTATTACTTGTATCGCACGTTGCGAAACCTGGATCTCGACAACATGCTCGACAAATTGATGGAAGCAAACCGCGATCAGGCCGCTCAAGAGTTGACAAAGCTCGAAGAGCGTCTTGAAAAAGATGAGTTTGAAAGCAGGATCGAACAATTTAAGCAAGAAGTTGAAGCAGAAATTCGGAGACGCCTCGTGGCTGATCGTGGCGCCGAGGCGATGGCCAAGACACTGCGCAAACCGTTACCCGAAGACGTCGAATTTATGCATGCCAACAAAGAAGAGATGCTGAGTTTGAAGAAGGCGTTGCAGCCTCTGACTCGCAAATTGGCCGCAAAACTGGCGCGCAAGCGCCGACATGGTCGACGTGGTCCACTCGATTTTCGTGCAACAGTTCGGAGCTCATTGAGTTATGGGGGCGTGCCCGCTGATCCAAAGTTCAAGTATCCACGCCCATCCAAGCCTGAGCTGATGGTTGTCGCCGACATCTCTGGCAGTGTCGCGGCATTTGCTCGATTTACGTTGATGTTGGTTTATGCGATTCAGGGTCAGTTTTCTAAGGTGCGATCCTTCGTGTTCATTGATGGCATTGACGAAGTAACGGACTACTTCAAATCAAATGTTGATATCAGCGATGCCATTCATCGTGTGAATACCGAAGCCGACGTGGTGTGGGTTGATGGGCACAGCGACTATGGCCACGCATTTGAAGTGTTTTGGGAACGCTATGGAAAAGACATTAATCCGAAAACAACTATTTTGTTGCTGGGCGATGCCCGCAACAACTATCACGCGACGTCTTCGTGGGTAATCAAGGAAATGCAAAAGCGTGGGCGCCATGTGTATTGGTTGAACCCGGAACCTCGAAGTTACTGGAATACCGGTGACTCCATCGTCGGGGAATATGGAAGCTTTACGGACGGCGTGTACGAGTGTCGCAACTTGCGACAACTTGAAGCGTTCGTTGAAAAACTCGCGTGAGTTTGACCAGAGTTATTTTGGTTCGCCATGGCGAATCGGTTGTCACTGTCAACCGAGTGCTGGGCGGGCCGCGTTCGTGCACCGGACTTTCGCCGTTGGGCGAGCGCCAGGCCGATGCTCTGCGCAAGCGTCTTGAGGCGACTCAAGAAATTGTTCCCAACGTGTTGTATTCAAGCGCATACCCGCGAGCACTAGAAACGGCGCAGATTATTGCGCCAGCATTTGCTGGGCTTGAAATCAATGTTGAGCCTGGATTTGGCGAGCATGATCCTGGTCCACAATGTGACGGAATGACGTATGTGGATTTTATGGCCAAGCATGGAAAACCCAATTGGGGCGGAGATCCGAACGCAGTATTTTTTCCCGGTGGCGAAACGATCGCGCAGTTTCATTCACGAGTGGCTACTGCATTCGACAAAGTGGTGAAAGAGCACTTCGAGAAGACAATCGTTGTGGCGTGCCACGGCGGCGTGGTGGATGCGGTGATTCGGCGTCACCTCAAAACACCGCAAACGGGCGCATTTGAGATGCATACCAAGAACTGTTCGCTCACGGAATTGGTGGAGATACGAGCAGGTCACTGGGCGTTGATGCGCTACAACGATCATGCGCATCTACAAGGTTTGCCAGTCGCAACAAATATTGATTAAACGCGAACGCAAGTTGCTCTCAATCGAGCGGCTATGAATGTATCCGTGGCAATGCTTAGCCGAAATAGACGAAAGACGAAAAGACCAAGAGTCGTCGTCGTTGGGGCTGGCTCGGCCGGAGCAGTCATCGCAGCACGGCTGTCGCAAAACCAACAAGTTGATGTGTTGTTGTTGGAATCAGGGCCAGATGTGCCAAGTGCGCGCGAAGCATTGGGTATTCAGAGCACCGATTTTGTCGAGGCCCTAGAAGTTGTGAACCGAAACTTGCGCATTCCTGTGCGTCGAACTGCAAGTCAAGATCTAAGTGATTATGTGCGGGGTACGGGCACGGGTGGAAGCTCGTCGGTCAATGCAATGGTTGGCATGTGGGGGATGGCAAGTGACTACGACAGGTGGGCGCGCGACTTGGGATGCGAAGGTTGGTCGTGGGGAGATGTTGCACCCGTGTTTGCAAACTTGCCCATACCTCTGCACACCACGCTTCCGAGCGAGTGGGGAAACATTGACCGTGCACTTGTAGATGCCGCAACAGATTTGGGAATTGAAAGGCGCGATGACTTGAGCACGGCGCCACTTGCTGGTCATGGAGTTGGAGCGGTGTCATTGACATGTGGTGGTGGTCGGCGCGCGTCAGTGAACGACATCTATCTTGAACCAGCGAGATTGAGATCCAACTTAGAGATTCGGGGAAACTCGGCAGTTGATCGACTAAATGTGAGTGGAAATGATGTGTTAGGAGTTCGCTTGGCAGACGGCAGTGATATTGATGCCGATGCCGTGGTGGTGTGCGCGGGGGCCATTGCAACTCCGCAGATTTTATTGCGCACCAAGATTCAGCGAAGTGGCATTGGGCAGGGTGTAAAGGATCATCCCGCAGTTGCATTTACTCTTGCGCTGAAGGAGCCAAGTAAGGCGCAATACGCGGTCTCCACATTGCTGCGAACCACATCAACGACTACTGGCAAGCACTTTGAGAACAGCCAATCCACACAAGGTGACATCCATTTGCTACCTCTCAATCACACAACTGCACACGACAACATGTATGGAGCAATGTTTGCAGCAGTGATGCGCGTGTACTCGACGGGCAGCATCACAGACTCAAAGATTGATCTCGACTTGCTGAGCGATGAGCGCGATATGCGCGCAATGACGGAAGCAACATTGATGCTCGCAACCATGATTGAGGGTCGAACATTCACTGGCGTGGCTCACTCGGTGGGCAATGAACTAACAACCGACGACATGCAGGGTTGGTTGCTCAACAACGTTGGGTCGTATTCGCATATTGGATGCTCGAGCAAGATGGGTGCAGTCTCGGACGAAGATGCGGTAGTGGACACGAGTGGCAAAGTAATTGGTTATAGCCAAGTGTGGGTTTGTGATGCCTCAATTTTTCCTGACTTACCTACCGGCAACACACATCTTCCTGTTGTGATGATGGCCGAACGTATCTCGCAACGAATCAGTGAGAGTCTTTCACCCAACTGAGACTGCGTTGCACAGCGCGACTCCAGAGTGCATATTCGCTTGCAGTAGTAGATGTTGGTTGTGGCGTAAATGTTCGGTCGAGTTGCCACGAGTCAGTGATTGACTGCAGTGTTGGCCAGACTCCCTCAGCTAAACCTGCCAAGTAGGCGGCACCGAGCGCTGTTGTCTCCAGATCTTTTGGTCGCACTACGGTGACTCCGAGTTGATCGGCTTGCATCTGCAACATCGTGTCCATGACTGCTGCACCACCGTCGACTCGCATGTCGATAAGAGGAACCCCTGTTGCTCGAACCATTGCCTCAACTACGTCACGAGTTTGAAATGTCATTGATTGAACAACTGCGCGAGCGATATGTGCGCGGGAAGTGCCGCGGGTAATGCCGCAGATGATGCCTCGCGCATATGGGTCCCACCACGGACTGCCAAGACCGGTAAATGCCGGCACGACAACAACTCCGCCGCTGTCTGCAACCGATGCTACAAGTGGTCCGACCTGTGCGGCATTGTTAATGATGTTGAGTCCATCACGAAGCCATTGGATTGCACTTCCGGTTACAAAGATGGAACCTTCGAGCGCATAGGTTGGTTTGCTCGACCCAAGGTCCCACGCAACGGTGGTGAGCATGCCATCGGTTGGGGGTGGGCACTCAGTTCCCACATTCATCAGAACAAAACTGCCCGTGCCGTATGTGTTCTTGCTGCTACCAACATCGAAACATGCTTGACCAAACAGAGCGGCTTGTTGATCGCCGGCGATGCCCGAGATCGGTATGCCGCTGGGGATAGTGATCTCAGTTGTGTTGGTTTTGTCATTTGTGTTTTTGTAGCTCTGCGTAACACCGCACCTACCACTGGACGGAACAACGGTCGGTAGTGAAGCGAGCGGCACATCAAAGGTGTCGCACATTTGCTCGCTCCAGTGCATGTTGTTGATATCGAACAACATGGTGCGACTTGCATTTGATGGGTCGGTGACGAAGGATTTTGCGGCAGTGAGATTCCAGATAATCCAAGAATCGATGGTGCCAACAGCAAGGTCGGCCGAACGAGGAGCCTGACCGCTCTTGATCATCCATTGCACTTTGGAACCAGAAAAATATGGATCTAGGAC
>JBIKZO010000133.1:0-3640 GCA_044354675.1 Ilumatobacteraceae bacterium
TTGTCTAGAAATGCAACTCGGTCTTGTGGGCCAACGCCGGCAGCCTTCAATGCGTTTGCAACCCTGCAAGAGCGCTCGTATAACTGACCCCATGTTTGGGTTTTGTCGCCTTGCACGAGGGCGACTTTGGTGGGCTGAGTTGCTGCGTGCGAGCGGACGATGCCCGCGATGTTGTTGATCTCAATTGTCATGGCCAAAAACTAGCAATTTTGCCAGCACCGTACAAGAGCGCAATTGACCATATATTGTTGGGCAAAGAAAAGTAGGCCCGTGACAACCCCATCAACACACCCTTCGTCTGAAGGCGTACAACTTGCGGTCTATGACTACGCACCGACGTCACAGAAGCAACCCGTACTTCTTTCGCACGCGACTGGATTTCATGGCCGAGTGTTTGACCCTGTTGCCGAGCACTTGCACGCTTCACATCACTGCTACTCATTCGATTATCGCGGACATGGTGACTCGAGTTTGCCTCAAGACTGGAAAGCAAATTGGAGTGGTTACGGAGATGATGCACTTGCAGTTTCACGCGTAATTACGGCTGCGCATTCAGCTACGCCGATCATTGGTGCTGGACATTCGATGGGAGGAGCAGCACTTGTAATGGCCGCTCTTCGTGAGCCAGAACTCTTTCGTGCCTTGGTGCTCTACGAGCCAATCATCTTCCCGCCCCAAGTGCGAGTTGGCATCACGAATACAGGAGTCCCTAGCCCGCTCGCGAACGGAGCACGCCGCCGACGCAGCACGTTTGCTTCGTTTGACGAAGCGATCTCTAACTACTCATCAAAGCCACCGCTCAACGTGATGCGGTCTGATGCATTGCGTGCATATGTAATGCATGGTTTTCGCGCTCAGCACGACGGTATTTCAATCAAATGCTCGCCCGAACACGAGGCCCGCACTTACGAGATGGGTGCGATTCACGAAACCTGGAACGACCTGCTCAAACTGCGGGTGCCCGTGTGGCTAGTTTCGGGAGAAGTGATTCCACATACCCCAGGCGCAATTGCCGCCCTCATCGCCAACGAAGTACCTGGCTCAACACTTGTGCAGTGGAACGACCTCGGACACTTTGGACCGATGCAAGATCCGCAGAGATTCGCGCAACTCATCGCACAAGTAGATGCGGCCACTCAGTGACAGAAGTATTTGCACTTCCAGAAACTTTGTCGCCATCGGGTACGGGCACATTTCAAAATTGCCCATTGCAGTTTCGATTTCAAAACATCCAAAAACTTCCGCAACCCCCTGGTGCGGCAGCAGTAAAAGGAAACGTTGTGCACCGCGCACTCGAGCTACTTTTCCAACTCGATGCCCCACTTCGCACGCACGCAGCCGCACATGATTTTTTAGCAACGGCAAAAACAGAATTTGAACCCACATACGACATCACTGGTCTCAACTTGACCGCCGAACAAGCTACAAAGTTTTGGGCCGACTGCACCACACTCGTTGACAGCTACCTGCGCATGGAAGACCCAACAACAATCAACTCAATCGACACCGAAATGTGGGTGACTGCTCCCCTCGCCAAAGTTGCACTGCGCGGCATCATCGACCGCATTGAGCGCGATGCAGATGGTGGATTAATTATTAGTGACTACAAGACCGGCAAAGCCCCGCGCGATATTGATGTTGAGGGCAAGATGATGCAGTTGCAAATGTACGCATACATGCTGCGCGAAATGCGAGGCGAGTTGCCAACATCGCTGCAGTTGCTGTACGTCAAAGATGGCATACGCCACACACGTACACCAACCGAGCAGTCGATGCGTTTTGTGCACACACGCACCACTGCGCTTTTTAATGCAATTGAAAAATCGTGCGCAACGTCATTCTTTCCTACCAAAAAAAGTGGACTTTGCAACTTTTGCAATTTCAAATCGTGGTGTCCAGAATTTGGTGGAGACCCATCCAAAGCAGCAGTCGAAGCACCTCTCAAATATCCAAGGCCGCCACAATGAACAAAGAACCCAACGCACCACGCCAACTCCTGCATTTGCGCATGGATGCCGCAGTCGATAACGCCCTCGAACACATCCGCGACAACAAAATTGTCATCGTAATTTTCTCGATCGCTAGTGCTGTCGGTGACTTTGGCCTGCTCTGGCACATCATCGGCCTCGTGCGGTCAATTGGCAGCATTGACCGCCTGCAACAAGCACTCATTTTTTCAATTCTGATTGGTCTCGAAAGCCTGATCCTCAATCAGGGCATCAAGCGCCTGTTTAGGCGCTCTCGCCCAACTGAAAAAGGTGATACGCGGTTTGCTCTGCGCAAGCCTCGCACCTCAAGTTTCCCTAGCGGGCACTCATCGTCTGCATTCTTTTCGGCTTTAGTGCTCACCTACTTCACGGCATGGCCGTGGTGGTTGCTGTTCTATACGTTTGCGTTAATCATCGCAACGAGTCGTGTTGGCGTGCGCATTCATCACGCGAGTGATGTCATTGCCGGGGCATTTGCAGGCACGCTCATGGGCGTGATCGGATTACTGGTGTTGCGCCATTACGGCATCTGACAATTTTGCGATTTACGCTTCGCTAGATGAAGCAGCGTTTGCAGTCAACAACAAGCGAACATCGAGCAACAAATCTGAAACTTCGATGGTTGATACCAATTCGCGGTGCAGCATTTCGGCCAGTGCCTTGTCGATGACGGTAAGGGCTTCGGTGATAACTGCAGTTTCGCGTGAATCGGTCATGGCATGACCATACCTGATCGGTGTCACAAAATCGCGACACTGTGCGTAACATCACAGGCATGGAACTTGGCGGAAAAATAACTGTTGTAACGGGTGCTGCGGGCGGGATCGGAATGGCGCTGGCCGAACGATTCCATAAAGAAGGTGCCACGGTTGTCTTGGCCGACCGCGACCAGGCGCCACTTGATGAGATTGCGCTGCGCTTGAATACACAGCGCCCAAACTCTGCCCTCGCAGTGGCTGGCGACCTCGGCACCGAAGAGGCAAATGCCACACTGATTTCTACGGCCGAAAAAGCATTTGGTCCTATCGATTTGTTTTTCGCCAACGCGGGTGTCGGATCAGGTACCGATCTCACCACCGAAGAAGATGTTTGGAACACAGCATTCGATATCAACGTCAATGCACATCGCTGGGCGGCAAAGTATTTGGTGCCGGGTTGGCTTGCTCGCGGAGAAGGATATTTTTGCAGCACTGCATCTGCTGCTGGCTTACTTTCGCAAATTGGCTCCGCGCCTTACTCCGTCACCAAACATGCTGCACGCGCATTTGCCGAGTGGCTTTCCATCACTTATGGCAAGCGCGGTATCAGGGTCAGTTGCTTGTGTCCACAAGGCGTCAATACCAACATGCTCAAAGGTGGCGACAACCCTGCAGGCGGTGAAACCACCAATGTCGTGCGGGTTGCAGGTGTAGTGCTCGAGCCAGCCGACGTTGCTCAGGTGGTTGTTGACTGCATCCGAGCAGAAACGTTCTTGATTCTGCCCCACCCCGAAGTTGCACAATATGCAACGCTGAAGGCGTCGGATAACGAGCGTTGGCTCGCAGGTATGCGCAAACTACAGATGCGAGTGTTTGGCGTTTAGCTTTTAGTTTTTAAATTCGGGAATCAATGTGGCGAGTTCGCGCCACTCAGCACTTGGCAGCGAAACAAAA
>JBIKZO010000134.1:0-3612 GCA_044354675.1 Ilumatobacteraceae bacterium
GAGCGCGAATCGACTCGACGCATCGACCTCAAACAATTTTGGATTCGACGTGCGCGACGCCTATTGCCTGCGCTTGTTGTGATGTTGGCCGCCACCGCTGTTTGTGTGGCGTTTTACGCCACCGACTCTGCACCCGATTTTCGTCGCGACGTGTTGCCATCACTTGGCTATTTTTCTAACTGGTGGCAGATCTTTGCCGTAGACACTCCATACTTTGCTGCGAGCTCATTGCCGGTCTTGCGGCATCTGTGGTCGCTTGCAGTGGAAGAGCAGTGGTATCTCATTTGGCCGCTGTTGTTCGTCTTCGTATTTGGCGCAAAGTGGATGCGCCCAAAGATCTCGGGTGCGCTTTTGCTTTTATGCAGTGGCGCAATCATGTTTGCGACCACACTTCGTTTTGTGCAAGATGATGAAACTCGTACCAATTTTCTCTACCTCAGCACCCTCACTCGTTCGAGCGGTCTTTTGCTTGGCGCAGCGGTCGCAATGTTGTGGAGACCATGGCGTAAAAATTCTCTACCGAGTTGGTGGAAATCGTCGCTTGCTGACGCTTTTGCAGTCGCATCAATCGCAGTGATTGGCGTTCTCATGGCCACTGTGCATGTTGCCGATGCTTGGCTATATCAAGGTGGCTTGGCTGTTACGACCATTGCATCAGCAGTGATCATCGCTGTAGTTATGCGACCCAACGGTCTATTTGTCCAGAAGTTTTTTTCGCAAGAACTATTTGTCGAAATCGGTCGTCGCTCATACGGGCTGTATCTCTGGCATTGGCCCATTTTTGTCATCACACATGCACGCGACTCGGGCAATCGCTTGGCCGTTGCGCTGGCACTCACCATCATCATCAACGAATTTGTCTTTCGATATGTCGAGATCCCCACTCGTCAAGGGGCACTTGGTAATTGGTGGCGTAACCGACAACAATTGAGCGCGATGCATCGTCGACTTCCCGTTTTGATTACCACCGTAGTTGTTGCTTCCCTGGGCATTACAGGAGTAAAGGTTGTTGGCATTGAAGCACGTGACCTATCAATTGATACATCAACTGCCAACGTGATCTTCTCAGTGCCAACCACTGTTGCCTCCGCATCTTCATTGCCTGCAGCATCAACGACATCAACGACCATTGCAAAATTGCCACGCAAGTTGGTGATTGTTGGTGACTCTCAAGCGCACTCTTTAGTGGTTAACAAACCGTCGGGAATTGAAAAAACATTTGTAATCACCAACGGATCGATTGATGGTTGCGGCATCTACGACAGGGGAGTCGGCGTTGGTGGTACGAATGGGAATTTCCGCCGCAATTTTGCAAACTGTGTGGGCTTTGAAAAGAGTTGGGGTAAGTCGGCAACAAAAGCTAAAGCCGATGTGGCACTTGTGGTGATTGGTGCATGGGAAGTGCTCGATCTAAAGATCAATGGGTTCACGTTTGCAGTTAATACTCTTCCGGCCGACACGATGTTTCGCACGCAAATGAAACGAGGCATCGATGCATTGCGCGCAACAGGTGCAACGGTTGCATTGCTTGAAGTTGCCTGCATGAGACCGGTTGACTCAAAGGGTGGTCCGGTACCGGCTCTTCCGCAGCGCGGCGACGATACGCGCACGAAACACCTCAATGATTTGATGCGAGAGATTGCGGCACCAGAAGACGATGGCGTATTTTTTGTCAGTGGTCCGAAGGAATGGTGTTCTGATCCAAAAATTTCAACGAGCCTTTCCTACAGGTGGGATGGCGTGCACGCCTACAAGCCGGGCGCAAAACTCATTTTTGAAACAATCGCAACTTCGATTTTGCAACTATCTGTTAAAAAGTAACGATTGCTAGAGAAAAGTGGCCTGAATCACAAATGTGGCATAGGGGTCTACTGCACGGTAACTTAGTGACATGACCGAATTTTCACTTTCCCTCAACGATGACCAAATTCAAATCAAAGATTGGATTCATCAGTTTGCTGTTGACACCATTCGTCCTGCCGCACATGAGTGGGATGAAAAAGAAGAGTTCCCTTGGCCGATCGTGCAAGAGGCAGCAAAGATTGGTTTGTACGGTCTCGACTTCATTATGAATGCAATGGCAGACCCATCTGGTCTCACCATGGTTGTTGCAATCGAAGAAATGTTTTGGGGCGACGCCGGAATTGGAATGGCAATCATGGGCTCGGGTCTCGCTGCAGCAGGTATTGCTGGCAACGGCACACCTGAGCAAATGATGGAGTGGGTGCCGCAGTGTTATGGCACAGCAGATGATGTCAAGGTTGGCGCATTTTGTGTGAGCGAACCAGACGCAGGTAGCGACGTGTCCAACTTGCGCACGCGCGCGGTGTACGACGAAGCAAAAGACGAGTGGGTGCTCAACGGCACAAAGGCTTGGATTACCAACGGTGGCATTGCCAACGTGCACGTAGTTGTTGCAGCAGTTGATCCAGAACTCAAAGGCCGCGGTCAAGCGAGTTTTGTTGTTCCGCCAAACACAAAAGGTTTGTCACAGGGACAGAAATATATGAAGCACGGCATTCGCGCTAGCCACACAGCAGAAGTGGTGCTCGAAGATGTTCGTATTCCTGGCCGATGCCTACTTGGCGGCAAAGAAAAACTTGATGCCAAACTTGCGCGATATCGCGAAGGCACGTCGAGCGGTAAGCAACCAGCAATGGCAACGTTTGAAGCAACACGTCCGGCAGTTGGTGCTCAAGCACTTGGTGTTGCTCGTGCAGCATACGAATATGCACTCGACTACGCCAAAGAACGCAAAGCATTTGGAAAGCCAATCATCATGCACCAAGCCATCGCGTTCAAGCTCGCCAACATGATCACCCAGATCGATGCAGCACGCTTGCTCATCTGGCGCGCATCGTGGCTTGCAAAAAATGGTGGCTACAAAAATGCAGAAGGCTCACAGAGCAAGTACTTCGCTTCCGAAATGTCTGTCAAAGTGACCGAAGATGCAATTCAGATTTTGGGTGGCTACGGCTACACACGCGAGTATCCAGTAGAGCGTTGGCACCGTGACGCCAAGATTCACACCATCTTTGAGGGCACCTCAGAGATTCAGCAGCTGGTGATTGCTCGTGCGATCTCGGGCCTGCGCGTCGAATAAAAACTGGTATCAGCTGGGCAAGAGAAGCTCAGCGTTACTGACGAAGAATGCTTCGATTGCCGCATCACCGAGCGGTGTGATGTCAGCGGCCATGCGACCAATTGGGTCAGTGCCACCTTCAGGGTGTGGAAAGTCTGTCGAAAACGCGTAGATCTCGGACATCCCGTAGCGCTCAATTTGTCGAGCCGTGCGCTCCCAGAAAAACGGCGTAACGCGAATCTGGTCGACGAATACTTCGCGCGGACTTCGCTTCAAACTTTCACGCAGACGACGCGATAACGCGAGACGATCTTCAAGCAGATCAACAAACGGACCAACCCACATTGCGCCAAGTTCAATTACACCAACTCGCAGATTTGGATGGCGGTCGAAAACGCCACCGTAGATCATCGTTGCTAAATAGTTTTGTGCAGCGAGATGCATAGTGGCCAACGTGTGCGGGCCGATCGGTTCACCAGTCGAGAAGGTGCCAGGCCGCAACAAGTCGGCATCACCCCACGCGTTGCTGG
>JBIKZO010000059.1:0-11108 GCA_044354675.1 Ilumatobacteraceae bacterium
CAAGCATGCCTGGCAACGACGCAATCGACTTTGATGTGCCCGAGTAACGCATTTCAAAATAGGCCTCATCCGACAACACCCACAAGTTGTGCTTGATCGCCAATTCTGCAATTGCTTCACGCTCGGCATCGGTCGACTCTGCACCAATTGGGTTCTGCAAGTCGTTATAAATGATTGCTGTTGTTTTTGGAGTGATTGAAGCCTTGATCTGATCGATATCAATACTGAAACCGGTCGACGATGGCAGGTAGCGATATGACTTGGCAACACCGCCAAAATATTCGATCTGACTTTCATAAATTGGGTAACCAGGGTTTGGATACAACACTTCGTCACCTGGGTTCATCACTGCCTGGATGAACTTTGTAATCACTGGTTTGCCGCCTGGTTGCACAACAACGTTGGCTGGCGAAAAATTAAGGCCGCGACGCGCACCAACATCATTTGCAAGTGCTTCGCGTAGTTGAGGTATTCCTGCTGCAGGGCAATATCCAGTTTTGCCGTCAGCAATTGCACGATTCATTGCATCAACGATGTTGCGCGATGTTGCGAGGTTGAGGTCACCGAGATGAAACGGGAAAATATGATTTCCCTTTGCGCCCCACTCTGCTGCCGCTTGCGAAACTGCGAACGCCGTCTCGGTTCCAAGTTTTTCTAAGCGTGTCGCTAAAGCCATCTTGACCCCCGATTGATATGTCTGTGATATATTACCAAACTTTACAATACATAAAGTTCAGAGCCCGAGATTACAAGGGATTTGAGTGGTGTCTAATCAGCCAGGAAGGCTTGGCCAACTGGCTCACTCATTGGGTTTCTCATTGTTAGGTACACCCCAGTGAGGGCCACGACCAATGCCACCAACGAAAGCACACTCAGCCTTTCGCCAAACAAGATCGCACTTTCGATTGCGCTTAATGCGGGAGTCAAAAAGAACAGGCTGCTCACTCGGGCAGCAGAATGTCGTGAGATCAGCAACATCATCAGCATTACTGCAGATATTGAAAGCACGAATACCGACCACAACAGCGCAAGTAGCAACTCGGCGTTGAGATGAAATTCCCACTTTTCAAACAAACTGGATGCCACAAGCAGCACTGCACCAGCAGAAACATATTGTGCTGTTGTGCCACTGACTAACGGCATATCTTTTCCACGAGCTCGTTGCACCAATGTTCCGGTTGACATTCCAATAATTGAAATGACCATTGCAATCAATGCAGGTCTCGTTACGTCACCCACGCCGTCACGCACTTTGTCAACCACTACAACAAGTACTCCGCAGATACCAAGAAACACTCCGACCCACTGGCTTGTTCGCAAACGTTCTTTCAAAATCACCCGACCCGCAACAGATGTAACGACGGGATGTAATCCAGCGATCAATGCACTCAAACCAGATGGCAGTCCACGCTTGATTGCATAAAAAACACCGCCAAGATAAATCGCGTGCATACAAATACCCACAATTGCCGATGTTGACCACGAGCCTTTGGCAAGTTTTGGCGCCTTCACAACACGAGCGATGACCGACAGCACTAATGCTGCGCACAACATGCGCACTGTAAGAAACGTAAGAGGACCAGCATTACGTGTGCTGTAGCGGGCAACCACAAAACCAGTGCTCCATAACGCCACAAAAATCCATGGAGTAAGTCGCTCAAAGATTTTTGATTGTGTCATGCGCACACCATCATGCTGGCTGTATCAAATCCCATGGCGCACTATACAAATCTTCAAATACTGCAACAGTGCCATACACCTCGTGTCGTGGCTGTTCACGAAACTTCACCCCGCGGGCCGACCAATTCGCATGGTCTCGATCAAAGTTGTCGGTATTCAAAAAGAATGCAACGCGACCACCGGCCTGATTGCCAACACTTGCCTTTTCTGCATCAGTTACGGCCCGAGCAATCAGTAGCGATGCGCCGCTGCTTAGTCCATTAGCCGGAGCAACAACCACCCATCTCTTGCCGTCGCCCATGTCTGTGTCTTCCACCAATTCAAAATCAAGTTTCCCTACGAAGAAGCCAATTGCTTCGTCGTATTCGCGAGCAACAAAGGTGACTAACCCGAGTCGGCTCATGAATTCGTCACAATCTCATTGGTTAAAGAATTACGAATGAATGGTGTTTTCAACGACAAACATGCGGCGCCTGCCAGAAACGTTTGAAAGCGAATCGGCTACGACTGACTTGCCGATTTCGCTTGCATATGCAGCCTCAAAATCACTTTGAGTGTCAAACCACAGCTCAGACACACCGTCTGGGTCGCCTTCTGCCGGGTTTTCCACCAAGTTAAAGACTCCGCGACGTAATTCTGGCAATTGCTTTGCCAATGGCGCATGGCTCTTCAGCCACCAATCTGCAAACTGTTCGTGAGTCGCGTCGGCAGCGCGAGTAAGCAAGATGATTGCTTTAAAGCTCATGACACTTTGTTCGTTCGAGCGAAGGGTCGGCCACCTACAGCCAATGCAACGCTGACCAAGATTTCGTGTGCCATTGGCGCATCACCAATACATACTTCAATCGCGTCCATCTCATTAAACGACCAGATGTCATCTTTATTCGTAATCGGGATGGTGATTGAAGCACCTGGTCCAGCAACTTTTTTAGTTGAAGGAATGATGTCGAGACCCTGAACAACTACTTTCCGTACCGGAGCGCCAAACCTTGGGTGAATCAGTGCTGCAGCATGCTCAATTTCACCTGCTGTGCCGACGATGGCAGCTTTGCCGTATGCAGTTACTTCCCCAGCCTCAACTCCAAGCGCTGCGAGTGCTCGCTCGGCAAGTTGGCCAGAGATCTCTGCGCCCATGAGCTCAAGCATGGTGAGATCCTTGTGTCGTTTGCCGACAAGCGGATTGGTGATTACCGCACTGCAAACCGCCTTGCGCACAATGCGCCCAGTTGGCTCGCCAAGTTCGGCCTGAATATCTTCACATGTAGTTACAAATTTGCGGATTTCCATGCGTCAAAACTACCAGTTAGCAGTGTCTACTCAGTAGTGCGCAGATGAGCATTGATTTTTGCGAATGCTGAACCGAGTGCCTTTATCTCTGACTCATTCAGCAAGTCGATCATGCGACTCCGGACATCTTTCAGATGCAACGGCGCAATCTTCTTCAAAAATTCAAAACCCCTCGGAGTTAAATGAGCAAATGAAACCCGTCGATCATCCTTGTCTTGTATCCGCACGACATATTTGGCTTTCACAACACCATCCATTCGACGAGTGAGTCCACTTCTGGACAACCGCAACGTATCGGCAAGATCACACATCTTCAGTTTGTGATCCGGTGCTTCAGACAACATTGCAAGCAACTGGTAGTCGCCCGCGTCCAGACCAAAAGCACCCAAATCTCTCTCAATGGCATTCATCAGATCGGGAGACGTTGTGACGAAACCTCGCCAAGCTTTCATCTCTGCGTCATTCAGCCACCTTGGACTTGCCATATTGGAAGCATACCCAGATAGTTGCGCACGCAACTACCTTTATGATATAGTTGTGCTCGCAACTACCTCACCAATGAGGTTCTTAACACAAGGAGCAATTAATGAATTCAGTTATGTTGATCGGGCGCATTCTGTTCGCCTTCATGTTTATAGCTAGTGGTCTCAATCACTTCACAAAAGCCGAAGCAATGGCTGGCTACGCGGCATACAAAAAAGTGCCCGCACCAAAGCTTGCAAATGCATTGTCAGGAATCTTGATGGTTCTTGGCGGACTCTCTGTCATCCTCGGTGTCTATGCCGACCTTGGCGCTGTTGTTCTTGCAGCGTTGCTTATCATCATGGCGCTCAAGATGCACGACTTCTGGACACAGACAGACGCAACAGCCAAGCAAACTGAGATGATCGGATTCATGAAGAACATTTCGATGGCCGGTGGCGCATTGTTCATCTTCGCGATTGCCGCTTCACAATCTGATTACGGCTGGGCACTCACCGAAAGCCTTTGGAGTTTCTCCAAGTAATTTCTGCGGGGTCACCCCCCGACCTGCTGATAAAGAGATAAATGGATGAATAGAAGGGCGACCCGCAAGGGTCGCCCTTCTTGCTGTTTAGCCTCGAAATTTGTCCCACTCATCTTCGCTACGTCCTAGTTCGCGAAGTCGTATTGACACCGATAACGGCATCTCGATTTCTCCCCCTGCTTTCACAGTTGCAACGAGGTCACCATCTTCTGCCCACATGTGACAGGTGTTGATCGTGCCCGAGAACTGCCGAGCACGCTGGTCTTTTGCTACCGACGAATCGAGGTCGGCATCACTCGTCACCACGAAAGCCCGCATCGACCAACCGGTCTGTATCGCTACTGGCGCCATTGCCGAAAGCAATGCACCAATATGCGTGCAACCACGAGGTCCGGCAAATAACTCTTTTACTTTTGCATTGAAGCCACGACTGATTGACATACCTTCAAGTTTTTTGTAGTGATCAGTGATATCGGTGCATCCCAAATGTGGATGATTCTTAAACTCCACTGATGCTTTCTCAATCACAAACGCTGGGTAGGTGATTTCCAGATCCACAACCATGAGGTGCATCCACAGCGGGTCGGGATCGTTGGAGACATAGACGCCAGCCGGCTTTTCGTCGCACACAATTCCACGCAACATAAAGCGATCATCTGCCATCCGAAATGCTCGAACTTCGTAACGACGAGTGTGCAAAAGAGGCAAATCTGGATTTGGGGGGAACATTTCGTTGGCTGGCATTTGTGTAACGCTAACGAATGAGCCTCGAAAATGACTATTTCATTTAATGACGGCTTATTTGATGACGGCGTAGTCGTCAGATTTATTCATTGCCAAAATTGCACTGAGCAATTTTTCAGGCGGAGCTATCTTTTTCCGAGTGGCAAGGTCGAGGAACATCACCAGGCTCGACACGCTTGCAGCGAGTTTTCCATCTGCCCTCACAAATCGATTGCGAAAAATAAACCGCGATCCCTCTTCGTTCATACCGGCCAACTCATTAGTAATCGTGATCTCCTCAGCAAGCCGTACTTCGGCTCGGTACTCAATCTCGTCCTTCAACACGATTGGTCCAAACCCTGCGCCGAAAAAATCCATCAGCGTGTAACCATTTGCGTCAAAGAATTCCATGCGGCAATTTGCCGACAAATCCAAGTACGCCACATTCCTCATGTGACCGTTTTGGTCCATCTCGCCCCAGCGTGTGCGCACCTTGATCTCTGACAAATTATTCTTGTCCATGCATGAAACATAATACAAAGGTTCAAATAGCATCTCAGTGTGGCAACTTTCGAGATCCGAGAACCGATGCTGATGGATGCCGAGTGGATTACGCGTGCTTGCCAAGATGCCGAAATTCAACGCTGGACTGTCGTGCCCCGTCCCTACAAACATGAACATGCTCGCGGATTTATTGATAACACCATCAACGAAGCCCATCGCTGGGTGATTGAGCAACAAGAAACTAACGAAGCGGTTGGGGTTGTCAGTATTCACACAATCGATCTCGACACGGGAGATGCCGATGTCGGTTATTGGATTGCACCATGGGGTCGTCGACGTGCTGCCGCAGTTCATGCTCTGTATCTTGTCGAGCAGTTCGCACTCACTATCCCATCTGTCAAGTTCCTCAGCGCCCACATTGCCGAAACCAATGTTGCTTCACGTGCAACAGCAAGCCGAGCAGGTTTCGTCAATATGGGTAGCACTCCAGAACCTTGCCCAGATGGTGAAAACCTCGTTCCTGCGCTCACATACGTCAAGCACCTGACACGCTAGGTTCGCAAGCGTGAAGCGCACTTGGCCTAACGATTTCATGTGGGGCACTGGTGCCTCATCCACGCAATGCGAAGGTGCTGCACCACACTCTGACTGGATCGAGTGGGAGCGAGCCGGAAATGCACCAGCATCACTAAATGGAAATGGCTTTGGCACGCGTTATGCCAAAGACTTTGCATTGCTCAGCGAACTCGGACTCACCCATCATCGCCTTTCTATTGAGTGGGCACGCATCGAACCATCCGAAGGTGTGCATGACCAACATGCAGTTCGTCATTATCGCGACATGCTCATTGCAGCGAACAGTGCAGGCATTCAACCGTGGGTCTGTCTGCATCACTTCACGTTGCCAAAGTGGTTTACAGACCTTGGTGGATTCTTGACCGACAACAATCGGGCTAAATATTGGACCAGACATGTTGAATTCATAGCCAACACATTTGGTGATCTTGTGTTTGGGTGGCAACCCGTAAATGAAACCAATTACTACCCTGCTGCAGCGTATTTGGGTAGAGGATGGTCACCAGGTCACAACGACCTCGAGGAATATCGAACTGTCAGCCAGCAAATGCATCTTGCTACTGCAGAAGCAGCCGTGCGACTCAAGCAAACCGGCAAACCAGTTGCTTCCATATTTGGACTCTCCACCCTCGAACTTCTTGATGATGAACCGGCAACACTCGAATTTGCAGAACGCTTTTACAATGCCAACTGGAATACTGGTACCGGATTATTTCGTGATGGTGTCTTGCGGTTTGCCAACCGCCAGCCGATAGATCGACCAGATCTGCAAGGTTCATTCGATCTCATTGGGTTTTCTTATTACTGCGCTCACGGTGTACGAAACGGGCACATTGTCCCGTATCCCGAATCCAACAATCCATCTCCGCTCGGTTACTCAATTTGGCCAGATGGCCTCGGCTTGGTGCTCGATCGTCTACATACCGAACTACCCGACACGCCTCTACTCATCGCAGAATACGGAGTGGGTGCAAGCGACGACTTAATTCGTGCTGAATATTTAAGCGCCGGACTCAACATCACACACGATGCGATTCAGCGAGGCATCGATATTCGTGGTCTCTTCCATTGGACTGCAGTCGACAACTACGAATGGCTACACGGATTTGACCTGCAATTTGGACTTATCGGCGTTGATCGCGCAATAAAACCAAGTGCAAGATTGTTGCAGCGCGAAGCGCAATAAGCAATCAACTACTGTAGAGCTAATGGAAACTGAAATTAACAAACTTCGCCGGCTCAACATCATTGCGGGATTCCTGCATCTAGCGTCCCTCATCGGTATTTTGCTTCTCTCCAATGATGCCGCACTGCCTGTCAATGCCATCTATCTCACCGAAGCTCCAGGCACGGGCAATTTCTCGTCACTGATCAATCTGTTCAATATCAACATCAGTTATATGGTTGCTGCGTTTCTTGCACTCTCCGCCTTTTTTCACTTTCTCATTAGTTCTAAAAAAATGTTCCCGAAGTACTCAGCAGGACTGCGCAACAACATCAACGTTTTCCGTTGGGTTGAATACTCGATTTCTTCGTCACTCATGATTATTGTCATTTTGCAGCTCAATGGCACCGCCGACTACATCGCACTCCTTGGAATATTCGGCGTCAACGTATGCATGATCCTCTTTGGATGGCTCCAAGAGCGTTACACCAAACCTGGCGATGGCGACATGCTTCCATTTTGGTTCGGGTGCATTGCAGGAAGCATTCCGTGGATTGCAACTGCGATCAATGTTGCGCACCCAAAGGGTCCAGCAGATTCAACATTTCCAGGATTCGTTTATGGCATCATCATTTCGCTGTTCATTCTCTTTAACTGTTTTGCAATTGTGCAGTGGAAGCAGTACAAAGCCAAAGGTAAGTGGGCCAACTACCTTCATGGCGAACGTGTCTACATAATTCTCAGCCTTGTCGCCAAGTCACTGCTTGCATGGCAAGTATTTGCCGGCACACTGGCTTCATAATTCAAACTCGCTGGCTGATACAGCACGTAGAATTAAGAATATGACGACACAAACTTTCACGATGTACTCCACCCAATGGTGCGGTTACTGCAAACGCCTTAAGTCTGATCTACAGCGCGCAGGGATCGAATTCACAGAGATCGACATTGAGCATGATGCCGAATCGGCCGCACTGGTCGAGAAAGCCAACAACGGCAATCAAACTGTGCCAACACTCATTTTTACTGATGGAACTTCAATGACCAATCCATCACTCGCAAAAATCAAAGAGCATCTCGCTCTATAGAAAATCAAGTCAGAAGTTTTCCAACTTTTAACCCGGACATTAACTACCAAACGATTGGACCGGTTGCCTGGAGAGCACGCCCTTCGGCACGAACTCCCTTAGCGACAAGATCTGGGGCCATCTCTTGCCACATCGCAGGTAAGCGGTAATGCGCTACACGGGGGAACAAGTGGTGCAAAGCATGATGATCATGTCCACGAATCAAGAATGTTGATCCTGGAAACACTGCGACGCGTGTGTCCACGTATCGACCCTGTTTATCGCCGCGATGATGCGGATACCAAGCAAAGATAAGTGCAACCCAGCCAACCTGCAGTCTCGATGGGAGATACCACAACAGGAACGCCGGCCATCCGAAACCAGCGAGAACAGCAACTAGAAGCACACCATGGGTGACGAGCCAGAAGCGCAGCTGCTTCAAGCCTTCGGCCTTGTTGACACTCCCCCTATTCCCACGGGCCATTGCTGGATGCATCAGTTTTCGCATCGGCGGGATGAATGCAAAGAGTGGCAACAACGCATTGACGAAATTAAGCGAGAGAACTTTCAGCGGCAAATCACGAAGCTCTCCTTGGAATAAATAGTCAGGATCGCGGTCAGGGTCATTCGTGTATGCGTGGTGGCGCATGTGTGCAGCGCGATGGAGGCGGAATGGAATCAAGGTTGGAATGCTGCACAAGGAGCCAACGATTTCTTCCAGCACTCGTCCACTCGTCACTTTGCCCCAGATGTTCTTGTGAACGGCTTCGTGCATCGGCATGTAAAAGGTTGCTGCCAAAACGGTGTTGAGGATGAGTCCGATCCATAGAGGAATCGTTCCATTCATACCAAGAACAAGAACACTGCTCCACAACACTGCGCAGACACCGAACGTCACAACGATGCGCCACTGAATGCCGCCCCAAAAGCGAGCGGCAATTGCATTTTCTAGTTTGAGTGATTCTCGGCGACTATTTTCGTTATTCTGCCCGCCTTGCACTGAGGCATCAAGCAGATAATCGTCGAGCGCATCTGGTGCTGGGAAATTGTTTGACATAAACTTCAACTTACCATCACCGAAAGTTGGTGGTTACGATCAGAGCATGGCCGATACATCCGGAGATCGATCCCAGTTTTTTCCTGCCATTGAGAAGAAACACGGTGAAAAGATCCAACATTGGATCAAATTGCTGAAAGACCTAGAGACCACGAAATACCCAGAGCAGATTGCCTACCTGCGCGAAAACTATGGATTTAGCCAAGCGCACGCCAACGCATTGGTGATGTATGTCCGCGGCTCGAAATCTTCTAAAAGGGTCGCGACACCTGCTGAGTTTTTCAAAGGCTTAGAACCCGTCACGAGGAAAACAGCGAAGTTGATCTTCTCAACCATTACCGAAAAATATCCAGATCTCGAGTTGGTGATCGCGTGGAACCAACCGATGTTGCGTCAGGGTAAGGCCTACATCATCGGTATTTCGGTTTCGAAGAACCACATGACAATTAATCCATTTAGTGATGACGTCATCAAACTTTTTACGAAGAAATTGAGCAATTACACCGTGAATAAAACAACGTTTACTGTTCCACTTGACTGGAAAGTCGACGGTGTGCTTTTACGTTCAATCGCCAAGGCCCGACTCGCCGAGATTCCCTAAAAACAAAATCAGACAAACTCGCGTTTATTAGTGATTGCAAGCGCTTGAGGTCGGTAACAACGCCACCGATGATTTGTTGAACCATTCCGACGGCTGGGGTAATCTGAATTCTGTGCAACCGATTGCCCGACCACTTGCTCTAACGATTGACTGTCTAGATCCTCGTCCCCTACTTTCATTTTGGCAACAACTTATTGGTGGAGACTTTATTGCCGATTCGCCAGATGACTATCTGATTCTCGAAAACGTTCCGTCAATTGGAATGATGGGATTTCAGAAGGTTCCAGAAACCAAACTGGTCAAGAATCGAGTGCATCTTGACCTAGATGTGCCCGATATCGAAGCAGCAGTCGCATCGAGCACCCAAATCGGTGCAACAAGACACGGTGTCATCCATGAAGAGCCGGCAAACTTCTTTCAGGTCATGAGTGACATAGAAGGAAACGAGTTTTGTTTCATCCTGCAGAAGTGAATCGCAAGCACATCAGGAACCTTCGACAAAAACCACACTTCTAAAATCGGTAACCTCGATTAACTCTCTGAGTGGTTGTCTAATGCTCGCTGAGCGACTTAATGCCTTCGACTGTGGCTGTCATGTTCTTCGACCATTGGTGAAGTCGTTTTGAGATAATCGTCTCTGCGTTCTCCGGATCCTTTGCAGCAGATACACGTGTAGGGGTCATCGCCGGTCCCATCGTTGCATGCATCTTCAACAGAACATCGCCGTCGCGGCCGGAAAGCGTAAAACCCCACACTGCAATCGGCTCTTCCACCGAACCAACTGTCCATGCAAATGATTCATTTTCAATGAAGTCGGTGACGATCGACGTGGTTGACCATTTGAAGTCCCCATAGGCGTTGTCACCGCGAAACGAGCCACCAAGACCGGGTGTGTCGAGCCATTCTGCTCCCTTGAATTCCCGAGAGAACTGTGCAGGAACATTGATGTCGCTGACAAACGACCACACCTTTGCCACATCAGCAGCAACGGCTACTTCTACTTCGACGTAATCCTTTGGTGCACTCATGAACTGTCTCCTTCTTTCGAGAACAGAGGTTAGACCACTCCCACGAGGATCTACTTGCTGGGCTCAGCAACTAATCATACGCAGTTGAGTGCTGCGACCAAAGGGATGCACGCCGTCATTGGTTTAAGCAACCAAATTTATACACAATGAATTTGCTCTTAAATCAAACACTTTCAACAAAAATTACTCTTCCGAGAAAAGCCTGCAGTAGCATCACCGCGAGGTTACCAATGAATCAGCGATATACATTTGACGACTTTCTCAAGGAACATGTAGGGTCGGTAACTCTGTATACCAAAGCAACTTGTGGAATCAGCCATCTCGTAGATGACATTGTTCAAGAAACATTCATCCGCGCATGGCGTTACTACCCGACTCTGCGCGCAGAGTCTTCATCACGATCGTGGATTATTT
>JBIKZO010000006.1:0-38509 GCA_044354675.1 Ilumatobacteraceae bacterium
TTGCGGCAGTGAGATTCCAGATAATCCAAGAATCGATGGTGCCAACAGCAAGGTCGGCCGAACGAGGAGCCTGACCGCTCTTGATCATCCATTGCACTTTGGAACCAGAAAAATATGGATCTAGGACCAGACCGGTAATAGATCGAACTGTCGAAAGCATTGGCAATAACTCGGTGCATCTCTCGGCAGTGCGACGGTCTTGCCAAACGATTGCTCGACCAAAAGGAATGCCAGTTGATTTGTCCCATGCCACGATTGTTTCGCGTTGGTTGGTAATGCCGATCGTGACGATGTTGGCATCGGGCAGGGTGGCAAGTTGGGCAATGACATCACTCAGCGTTTGGCGAACAGCGAATAAGATTTCTAGTGCGTCGTGTTCAACCCATCCAGGTTGCGGAAAGTATTGGGGAAACTCAACGTAACTCGAGACCGATGCACGACCATCGGTGAATATCGCGCGTGAGCGAACGCCGGTAGTTCCGGCATCGATAGCGATCACAACACTCATCGATCTATTTGCCGTTCAACTCTGTTTGACGCGATGGGTCGATATCACGCGGAAATTGATCGGTGTGAACACCGCAAGACGAAAGCGTCGTGGTAACAATGAAAATGATGCCAAGAACGAAGTTGATGCGCGATTTCATGAGATTGTCTCTGCGTCTCTTTGTGCGCCTAAGGCTGGCAGATTTTGCACAAAGATCTCAAGTTCAACAATAAACCTCGCACCACGAATGCCGTCATGCCTATTTTCGGCCCAGATACTTCCTGAGTGCAGCGCAACATGTTCGGCTGCAAGTGCAAGACCAAGTCCTGCTCCTTCAGACCCAGCGCGTTGCCCCGCAGACCCTCCACGCGAGAAGCGCTCAAAAATCTTTTCTTCTTCACCGTCGATCAAGCCACCCCCATCATCTTCGACGATCACCCACACATGTGACTTGGTGGGATCATCATCGGCAAACTGAATGATGATCTTCGGTTTGCCACCACTATGAATGCGGGCGTTGTCGATCAGGTTGGCAAATACGCGAGCGAGTCTGCGCTTATCGCCTTGCACCAGTATCTGATCAGTTTCTGCTGCGAAGATCACATCGGTGCGGGGGAGCGAACTCACCGCTATGGCCTGGCGAACAAATTCGAGGAGCGCAAGCGGTTCATTGATGAGCCGAATTGCGCCAGCATCAAAGCGTGAGATCTCGAGCAAATCTTCAACAAGCCCCTGAAAGCGAGTGACGTCACCAATGAGCAAGTCGAGAGCGGCTTGGGATCGTTCGGGAAGTTCATCGCGGCGCGAATGCATGACTTGAGCCGAGGCTGCGAGTGTCATGAGTGGCGATCTCAATTCATGACTGACATCGGATGTAAATCGCGCATCGCGCTCCACACGCGTTTGCAGCGTTGCAACCATGTCGTTGAACGCAGTGGTGAGCATCTCTAGATCCCGATCTTGGGTTGTTTCTAGTCTGGTATCAAATCGCCCTTCGGCAATTGCGCTGGCTGCTTGAGCAGCTTGTACGAGTGGGCGCACCGTGCGTCCTGATACAAGGAGTCCGAGACCAATGCCGACAGCGGTAGTGATGGCACCCGAAAGCATAAGAGCGATGAAGACGCTGCGTAGCGCATCTTCGGTCTGGCGAAGACTTTCAAGCTCAAAATAAAAAGCATTGGTTTGTTCGAGCGGAATACCGACAATAAGCGCAGCGTTTACGCCGTGATCAATGATCATGTGTGCAGCTTTGAGGTTTGTGATCACTCGAGTTTTTAGTGCTGTCGGAATATCTGCCTGCGTAAAACCTTTTGAGTTATTTGTCCACACGCCGTTGCTGTAGAGCAACCGTTGTGCAGAGCCAAATTGCTCGAGTGCGCTAATTACGTCCGCGGGGTTGGCGAGTAAGTCGGTTTGCACACGCTTGGCGTTGGCAAATGCTTGATTAATCTCTGCTGTTTCGCGTTGCTGAACAAAACTGCTGCGCGTAAAACCGTATGTGGTGATCGCCAAGACGGCCGAAAGGATCATTGCGCCTGCGCCGAAGGAGATGAGGATTCGGTGGCGCAAGCCAATGCGACGAGGTAGCAGTGCTCGTGCCGTATTGCGAATGATTCGGCGGGCTCGTGTGCGCCGGTAGCGGGGCGGTCGTGTTGTTGGTTGTGCGAATGTCACGACTGCAGGCGATAGCCGAGCCCGCGAACTGTCACTACATGTGTTGGTTCAGCAGGATCTACTTCAACTTTCATCCGCAGGCGGCGAATGTGAACGTCAACCAAGCGTCCATCACCAAAATATCCGTGACCCCAAACCTTGTCGAGCAATACCTCGCGGCTGAACACGCCGTTTGGATCGTGGGCCAATTCGCATAGCAAACGAAACTCGGTTTTAGTCAGCGGCACATCTTTGCCACCGAGCGTTACCTTGCCTTCGTCGGGAATAATCTCAAGATTTCCGAACACAAGTTTTGAATGTCCTGGTGCTGACGGACGCACACGTCGCAAGAGTGCACGAATGCGGGCCGAGAGTTCTTTCGGTGCAAAAGGTTTGGTGAGGTAATCGTCCGCGCCAGCCTCGAGTCCTGCGACAACATCATGCGTGTCTACCCGTGCAGTGACCATAACGATGGGGACATCACTCAATTTGCGAATCGTGCGACAGAGTTCAAAACCATCGATGCCAGGAAGCATGATGTCGATCAGTACGACATCGGCAGGAGTGCTTTGAAAGATTGCAATCGCGTCTTCACCTGTTGGGGCCTCGTCAACGATCCAGCCTTCGTCTTCGAGGGCAAGTTTGACCGAGGCTCTGATGCGTTCATCGTCCTCGACAGTTAAGACTCGAATCGCCATGGTCTTAATCCTTACCGATCCGGGGTGCTGGAAGTCAAAATGAGATTGCCGAGTTGGCTGAATATGTTGGGATTGGAGACCAATACTTGGGCAGGATGCAATGTGTTGCCTGCAAAGTCTCCCGTTTGGCATCCTGCTTCGCGGGCGATCAGATCGCCAGCAGCGATATCCCATGAGTGCAAGTTTTCTTCGAAGTATGCATCGAACCTGCCACACGCGACGAAACACATGTCTATTGATGCTGCTCCGAAGCGTCGGATGTCGCGAACCTGATGTATGAACTTTGAAACTCTGGTGGCCTGCACCGTTCGCTGTTCAGCGGCATAGCTAAAACCCGTGCAGACAAGTGCTTTGGAAATGTCATCCAGTGGATTGCAGCGGATGGGCTCGCCGTTACAAAATGCGCCACCACCTCGAACTGCAGTAAACATTTCGTTCAAAGCAGGGATATATACGGCGCCCGCAAGCGATCCATGTTCGTCTACCGCCCCAATCGACACTGCCCATGTTGGTAAGTCGTAAAAGAAGTTGGTTGTGCCGTCGATTGGGTCGATGTGCCACGTGATACCTGTTGTGCCCGAACGACTTGCACCCTCTTCGCCGATGATCGCATCATCTGGTCGCATTGATTCAAGCCCTTGCACGATCAGTACTTCAGATGCTTTGTCAAACTCGGTCACCATGTCTGTTGCAGTCGACTTGGTTTGAACATGTTTAAGACCATTGCGGCGTCCATCGAGCGCCATGTCTCCGGCTTGTTTGGCCAACGTGGTCGCAACATGCAGAAGTTGAGATGCGAGTTGATTAGTTGTCGGCAAGTTCGCGCCATTCTCCAACTGCACGTAGCACTAATACGCTAACGATTGCCATGCCGATTGCGCCGACAACTGCTCCGAGTAAGAGACCAATGCCGGTACCAACGGAACATTCTCCATCGCACTGCAAATCAACAAGCGAGTATCCGATTGCGGCTCCGGCAGCACCTGCGATCAGCACTCCAGCGAATGCGATAGCTCTGGCGCGAGGTGATGGAAGCGCTGACAGAGTGCGCTTGTCGTTCGGGGTTTGCGGCACCCGATTAGCGTAGTTGTTGTCGTGAAACCAGCCCGAACAATTCTGCATGTCGATATGGACATGTTTTATGTGGCGGTGGAATTGCGTGAACGTCCCGAACTGCGGGGTAAGCCAGTTGTTGTCGGGGGTGATGGGAAGCGAGGTGTGGTTGCAGCCGCGTCGTATGAGGCACGGAGGTACGGCGTGTTTTCGGCGATGCCATCGGTGCGGGCACGCAGATTGTGTCCCGATGCAATTTTTTTGCCCGGTGACATGGATCTCTATGTGCAGGTGAGTTCGCAAGTGTTTGACATTTTTCGAGACTTCACGCCGCTTGTTGAAGGGTTATCTCTCGACGAAGCTTTTTTGGATGTGACCGGAGCCCAACGATTACTTGGCGATGGAGTGGCAATTGCTGAAGCGATTCGAAAACGGGTCTTGGATGAGGTGGGTTTGGTGTGCAGTGTGGGTGTAGCAACGAGCAAATTCGTTGCCAAGTTGGCATCAAAGACAGCAAAGCCAATCGCCGATCACGTGAGTGTGCGACCTGGACGTGGTGTCGTGCAAGTAGAGAGTGGCAAGGAACAAGAATTTATTCATGGCCTCAAGGTCGAAGCACTGTGGGGTGTTGGTCCGGCAACACTTGCAAAATTGCAAAGCATAAGCATCAAGACTGTTGCTGAATTGGCTGTTATTGATCTGCAGATCTTGAAACATCTGTTGGGAGATGGCCATGCAATGCACCTACATCAGCTCGCGAATGGCATTGACGAACGGGAAGTGGAGCCAAACTCTGACTCGAAGTCGATCGGCCATGAAGAAACTTTTAGTAACGACATATTTGATATCGAATCCGTGCGTCGACATCTTGTGCGAATGTCAGATCTGGTTGCCAGGAGATGCCGTGACGAAGGACTTGCACCGCGAACCTGCACGGTCAAGATTAAGTATTCAGATTTCGTGTCGATTACGCGATCGAATACAAGCCCAACGCCGATAACGAGCGCGCAAGCGATGATGCAGATGGTCGAAGGCTTATTGATTGATGTTGAAGTGGCTCGAGGTGTGCGACTGGTAGGCATCTCGACTCGCAACTTTGCAGAACCCGAGGCACAATTGAGTTTGTTTGACGAAGGGACTCATAGTCAGGACGTCACATCGCTGGACGAGGTGTGGGCTCCTGCAACTGCTGCCATTGACGACATTCGAGAACGATTTGGAGACGACGCAATTGGCTTGGCGAGCACCCTTCATTCCAAGCGCCGACCGGGTTCATCAAAATGGGGTCCCGAGGAATAAGATGAGGTGACTATGCCACTGTCAGCAGAAGAACAACGGATATTGCAGCAGATCGAGCAGTCGCTCGAAACCGACGAACGCTTTGCGAATTCGGTGAAGCCATCTGGTATCTACGCGCATTCGGCACGTAAAGCGTGGTGGGCTGGACTTGGTGCAATTGCTTCGCTCGTATTTACCGTCATTGCATTGCAGGTGCACTTCCTGGTTGCGTTCGCTGGTTTTTTGGCGATGCTCGGCTGTGTGTTGATTATTGAAAAGCAATTGCGTGCGATGAGCAAGGTTGGTCTCAAAGATGTTGCCGAGTCCTTGCGCAAGGCGCGCACGAATGCTGCCTCGAGCCGAATCAAATTTGGCAAAGACATCTAACTCTTCTGGTTTCCTCGCCATTGATATTGGCGGTACAAAACTTGCTGTTGGTGTTGTGTCAACAAGTGGTGAGCTGTTGTCGCGGATGCAAACCCAAACGCCTGCAACGGATGTCTGGGGAGCGCTTAAAAAACTGATTGACGCGCAAATGCTGGAATCTCCTGTGCGTCTTGAAGCGTGCGGTGTTGGGTGTGGTGGGCCGATGACATTGGGTGGAGAACATGTCTCGCCTTTGAACATTGCAGAGTGGCGAGGCTTTGGTTTGCGTTCGGCAGTGGAACAAGCAACAGGTTTGACTACTTATATTGCTAACGATGCGCAGGCGTTGGTGCTTGGAGAAGTGTGGTGTGGCAGTGCCGTAGGTGTGGCCGATGTTATTGGAATGGTGGTGTCGACAGGAGTCGGTGGGGGAATTGTTTCTGATAACAAACTTGTGACTGGCCGACTTGGTAACGCTGGACACATTGGACACGTCATTGTTGAACCCGATGGCAGGTTGTGCGAGTGCGGAGCCCGCGGATGTTTGGAGGCGCACGTGTCTGGCAAGTCGATAGAGGCAATAACTGGGCGACCAAGCCAAGACGCCACCGATGATGTCAAGATCACGGCAGGAAAACTTGTTGGGCGAGCACTTGTGTCGGTAGGTGCGCTCCTGGATTTACAACTCTGTGTAATTGGAGGTTCGGTCGCCCTCGGTTTCGGCGCTCCGTTCTTCTTGGCAGTCCAGCACGAGCTTGATCGCTCTGCGCGCCTTGAATTTATTCGTGGAATGAAGGTGTTGCCCGTTGGTCTGGGTGACGCAGCACCACTGATTGGCGCTGCGAGTTTGGCAAGGTCTTCGTACTAGCGTAAAGACTTATGAACCCGACATATAGCGCAGCGGCGGAAGAGTATCGCGAAAAAGTTCAAGCCTTTTTGGCCGCGAAGTTGCCTCCAAATTGGAAGGGTATTGGCGCACTAACTGGCGATGCGCTTGAGCATTTTGTTACCGAATGGCGCGCAACGCTCTTTTCATCTGGATACCTTGCTCCTGGCTGGCCAGTCGAGTTTGGCGGCGGCGGTTTGTCGGAACTTGAACAAGTCATCATCGCCGAAGAATTTGCTCGTGCAGGTGTGCCGACTGGTGGACACAACGACGTGTTCAGCATTCAAATGCTCGGTAACACATTGTTGCTGTTTGGCACCGAAGAGCAAAAGCGCCACTACTTGCCACGCTTGCTCGCTGGCGAAGATACGTGGTGTCAGGGTTACAGCGAACCAAACGCTGGCAGCGATTTATCGAACGTTGGTTTGCGTGCAGAGTTGGACGGCGATCAGTGGGTGTTGAACGGACAAAAGATTTGGACGTCAGCCGGCCATCTTGCCGACCATATTTTTACGCTTGCACGCACAGATCCAGATGCTCCAAAACACAAAGGCATTTCGTTTTTGCTCGTAGACATGAGGCAGCCAGGTATCGAGGTTCGACCAATCAAGATGCTTTCGGGTGAGAGCGAATTTAACGAAGTGTTTTATACAGACGCAGTGGTGCCAAAAGAAAATGTTGTTGGTGGAGTAAACAACGGTTGGGCTGTTGCCATGGGTCTGCTTGGTTTTGAGCGCGGGGCTGCAGCATCAATTGCGCCGATTGCTTTTGAAGCCGAATTTGATCGCTTGTTGCAACTGGCGAAGGATCGCGGTGTGAGCAACGACCCACGTATTCGTCAAAAGTTGGCATGGTGTTATTCCAAGGTGCAAGTGATGCGTTATTTGGGTATGCGCACATTGACAAAGTTTTTGGCCGGACATCATCCTGGTCCTGACGGCGCAATCTTTAAGTTGTACTGGAGCGAATATCATAAAATCGTCACCGAGTTGGGCGTAGATCTTTTGGGAATGGATGCAATGGTTCCGACTGGTCGCAAACCTTCAAGTGCGTTCTCGACCGACGACGCTGGTGCACCAAACGATTCAATGAGTTGGGCGATGACATTTTTGAATGCTCGTGCAGGAACGATTTATGCGGGTTCGTCTCAGGTGCAGCGCAACATCATCGGCGAGATGGTGTTGGGTCTACCCAAGGAACCAAAGCCAGGCTGATCTGATGTTGGCTTTCCGCACGTATTTGACGCTGGTTGGTGCTGTTGTTGTGCGGCCCGGTCTGTGGATGACGGCGATTCGATCGGCCAAGCGACTCGTGCCACGACAGTGGTGGCGCAATGGTTCGCATCTGCCAGTGCCCTCGCGCGCATATATCAATTTTCGAATGACAACTCAATATGGGTATGGCGTCGACCAACCAGAGATTGCCGACATCATTGATTATTTGGAATGGTCAAAAGATTGGCACAGTACCGGAACGTCGATGCGTCGACGACTTCATAAGGCATAACTGATGCGAAGCGCGCTGGTATTAAATGCAACATACGAGCCGCTTAGTGTTGTCTCGGCGCGACGCGCTGTGTGTTTGGTGCTCTCGGACAAAGCCGAAATTATTGAAGATGATGGAACAGAGGTGCATTCGGAAACGATGAGCATTCCTGGCCCGCTCGTAATTCGTCTGCGCTACATGGTCAAGGTTCCTTACCACCGCCGCACAGCGCTTTCTCGTCGCGCAGTGTTTGCACGAGATGATCACCGCTGTCAGTACTGCGGCGGAGTCGCCGACTCGATTGACCATGTCATGCCGCGCTCGCGTGGCGGTATGCATATTTGGGAAAACGTGACAGCAGCATGTCGTCCGTGCAATCTGCGAAAGCGCGACAGAACACCTGAAGAGGCTGGAATGTTGCTTGAATCGCAGCCTCTTGCTCCACGTGAATTGGCGTGGATCACTGTGTCGGTAGGACGAGTGCCCGACGAGTGGAAGCAGTATCTTGCCGCTGCATCCTGAGTCGACATGGCGTGTGCACAACGTGCACACAACTGCAAGCGAGCAACATGGGCGAGATCTTCCTGCTGAAAGAAGTGTGTGGAATGTAGACATCACCACTCCTGCGGTCGTGCTGGGGTCACGACAGACTGAAGCCGAACTTGATCGAGATGCGTGCGTCAATGCAGGAACAGAGATAGTTCAGCGGCGCAGCGGCGGCGGAATGGTGTATCTGTCACCCGGCAAACAGTTGTGGTTAGACGTGGTGATACCAAAAGATGATCGTCTTTGGATCGATGATGTTGGGCGAGCTGCATGGTGGTTGGGCGAAGTGTGGCTGGCTGCAATCAAATCGCTCGCAACTGCCGAAAAAATGGATGTCTACGTGCATCGACAAGATTTGGTGCGGGGCAAATATGGCGATCTTGTCTGTTTTTCTGGCGCGGGACCTGGCGAAGTGATGACTCTCGACGATGCTGGCAACCCCGCAAAAATTGTGGGTATCAGCCAAAGGCGAACTCGAGACTTGGCACGTTTTCAGTGCACGATGTATCTGCAGTGGGAAACAGTGATGTCGCAGCAGTTCGGCCAGTTGCTGAGTGACCCCAACGCAACCCTTGTGGAAATGCAATCAAATCTTGAACACAGTGTGATGCCGTTGAGCAAGGTCTCCAGCGGTTCGACAGCCAGTGACGTGCTGGCCGCGTTCATGGCGCAAATAACTCTCGTTTAACTCGCGCACGAGCGCATCGTTTTTGCCCTGCGGTGGCTTCGCTTTGTCTTTGGGTGGCTTCGCTCCGCCCTTCACTGGCTTCGCCATGTCATTCGGTGGCTTCGCCACTGGTCAATAGATGGTCCAATAAAAAAGTGGAGAAAAGTGGGGGATAATGCTTGTAAGTGGGGGAAAGTGGGGATAATGTAAAGCCACTTGGTTGGAGCGATGGCTCAAACCCAGTGGCAGCAAGGGAAAAGTACAGAAAAGCAAGAAAAGCAGTAATGCAATAACGGCAGCGGAGGCCACAGTGTTTGTAGGGGTGCATGAGCGTCAGTTGGACCCAAAGGGTCGACTTGGATTGCCTGCTTCGTTTCGTCCCCGTTTAGAGCCCCGTTGCTACCTCTCGATCGGCCGAGATAAGTGCGTCGATATTTTGACCGCAGAGGCATTCGAGGCAGTTGCCAAAGATGCGGTCGAGAAAGTGCGCTCGGGCGAGATGGACCGTAATCAGCAACGTGCGCTTGCGAGCAACACATTTGAAGTCGTAGTGGATGCCCAAGGGCGAATCAACATTGACGAGATCTTGCGCGAATACGCCGGTCTCACACTCAATTCGCGAGTCGTTGTTAGCGGCTCGTTTGATCGCGCAGAAATTTGGGATCCAACGCGCCATCAGCGCATCAGCGACGAAGGCCTGCAGCAAATTGCCGGCACTGGTCAATAGAGAAGCAGTCGAAGGGAGACAAGTCACGAACCAACGCAACGTGTAGCAAGTTCGAGACCAAGGTTTCGCTCTTCAGCAGTCTTCCGGTGAGCAAGGTAGACAGCATCAACTCCGCCCGCTTCTATCTCGTACGCGCGGGGAGACATCCCGGCGGCACCGCGAGCCGGGGGACTGCTGAAGAGCGAAGCACAGGTGTCCTGAAGTTACGCAAACACATTGCAATCGTGAACACATATTTATGTCTCATTCGTTAAACAGTCCAGTAAATAGCCCAGTGAATAGCTCGATTTCGTTTGGTCACGATCCAGTCATGGCAGCAGAGATTGTTGAAGTGTTTGCGCCGGTGCCGCACGGTGTCGTCGTCGACGCAACGTTGGGTGGTGCGGGTCATACGGTTCGTTTGTTGAGCGCATATCCGTGGATGCGTGTGCTTGGAATTGATCAAGATCCTGTCGCAATAGCGCATGGTCACAAACTGGTCAGCGAAAATACAGAAATTGGCGATCGTCTGATGATCGAGCAGGGGCGCTTTGATGAGATGACTTCAATGCTCGAGCGCAACAGCATTACCCAAATATCTGGAGCGCTTTTTGATCTAGGAGTTTCTTCGCCTCAACTCGACATGGCGAATCGTGGTTTTTCGTATCGCAATGCGGGACCACTTGATATGCGCATGGATACCACGCAGCAACTTAAGGCGTCGGACGTGGTGAACTCGTATGACTTAGAACAACTGACACATGTACTGCGCAACAACGCCGACGAGCGATTTGCGTATCGCATCAGCAAGGCAATCATTGCTGCGCGACCAATAACCGACACGGTGCAATTGGCCGAGGTCATTGCGGGGGCCATTCCTGCTCCAGCACGGCGCACCGGGGGCCACCCTGCAAAGCGCAGCTTCCAAGCAATTCGGATCGAAGTTAATAAGGAACTCGACATCTTGCCTCACGCTTTGAACGAAGCAATTCGTGCAACCAGTCCTGGTGGGCGCATCGCAGTGTTGTCGTATCACTCTGGGGAAGATCGCATAGTCAAACAAGCATTTAAAGATGCCGAGGCAGATCCAAAAGTACGACTAGTGGCTTCGCCGTATCACCACCACGCCTCGCCTTTACACAAACTGGTTCGCAAAGTGCGAGTGAGTGAGCGCCCAAGTGCGCAAGAGATCGAACAAAACCCACGAGCTGCTTCGGCGCGTTTGCGGGTCATCGAGAAAGTGAGTAGTTGAGATGGCGCTAGCGATTGCAGTTGAACGTGGGCCACAGCCTGGTCGACGTCGAGTGCAGTCGACACCCCCTGAGCGCCATCTCGCTCTCGTTCCTCAGACAACACGTCGGACAATTCGTTTCTTCGCTGCAGGTGCTGTTGGCTTGTTCATCTTAATGAGCGTCGCAATTGGTTTTCAGGCAGTGATTGCCGAACAGCAATTGAAGTTGGACCATGTGTCGAGCGAATTGCGCTTAGCAAAGTTGTATCAGGATCAACTTCGCCAGCAGCGAGCCGGATTGCTTGCACCGGAATATTTGCGCACACAGGCTGGCTTGCAGGGAATGTCGCAAGGTCTCGGCTCACGATTTGTTGAGGTACCTCAAGATGTTGTCGCACAAGTAGTAATTGCGACTGGGCTGATGGACCCAATGATTGCCGAACCATCGGCGATGTCGAGTTTGAATCCACTCGCACCACTTGCAACATTGCAACAAGGACCGGTTGCACCGTGAGTGTCGTAGCTGGAGGCCGTGGTGGGCGAGTATCAACGACACGCGTACAACCGCGAAAACAAGATCGTCGTCGTCCAAACGCGGCCGATGTGGTGCGAGATCGTGCTCGAAATTCGGTCACAGAGTTTTATTCGAACTTGCAGGGTGGCAAAATTCGATTTCGACTTGTTGCGATGTATGTGTTGGTTTCATTGATGTTGATGACGATGCTTGTTCGTGTTTCGTATTTGCAAACAATCGGTGCTGGTGACTATCGCGACGCAAGCGTCAGCCAACGGACCCGAGTTTCCACGGCCTTTGCAGAGCGAGGCTCAATTCTTGACCGCAACGGATTGGAGCTGGCCTTGCCAGTGCCGACGCGCACCGTGTATGCCGATCCACGAGTCGTTGTCGACCCAGTTGCAACTGCGCACGCGATCGCAGGTGTTCTTGGTATGTCGCCAGAAGACGAGTTGGTGCTTGCAAGCAAGCTGCAAAATAAGGCTTCAAGTTTTCTTTACATTGCTCGCCAGGCCACTACCGAGGTTTCGGATGCGCTGATCGCACTCAATCTTGCCGGTATCTTTTCGAGACCAGAGCAAAGTCGAACGCTCACGTCCGATGGCTTGCGTGCGCTTGTGGGCAGAACTGACATCGATGGCCTGGGCATCTCTGGTCTTGAGGAGCAGTTCAACGAGCTGCTTGCTGGCACTGATGGTCGAATTGTGCGCGAAGTAAACAGCAAGGGTCAATCGATACCAACTGGCGACGACTCCAGCCAGATGGCAGTGCCGGGTCAAGACTTGGTCACGACAATTGATCGCAACATTCAGTTTCAGGTGGATGCAATTGTTACCCAACAGATCAGCCGACTAAACGCTCGCGGTGCTGCAGCAATCGTGATGGATTCAACAACTGGCGAAATTTATGCGATGTCGACAATTCGCAAAAACACTGATGGTACATACACTGCAGACTCGGGCAACTTTGCTGCAGTGGATGCATACGAACCAGGATCGGTAGCAAAAGTTTTCAGCGTCTCGGCCGCGCTCAACGAAGGAACGGTAGAAACGAACTCGGTGTTTCAGGTTCCAGGCAAGCAGGTATTCAACGAAGGAACTAAATGGGTGCACTCAATAACCGACGCATATCCGCATGGACTCGAAGCGATGACGGTGCGCAAGATCCTGGTTGACTCATCAAACCTCGGAACAGTGCAAATTGCGCAGACAATACCGGCAGAGACACTGCATGATTATCTCAAGGAATATGGATTTGGAACCAAAACCGATGTTGATTACCCGGGTGAGAGCAAGGGTCTGCTGAAGTCGTTTAATGAGTTGCGCGGTACCGAAAAGATCACGACCGCATACGGCTATGGATACTCGGCAAGTGCGTTGCAATTGATCGCGGGTGTCAATGTGGTTGCCAATAACGGTGTCTATGTTGCGCCACGACTTGTTAATTCAGTAATTGATTTAAATGGCATCAATCAACCAAGCACGCCTTCGGCTACACACACTGTGATCAAACCAGAAGTGGCGGCAACGATGCGATCATTGATGAGTGACGTCGTGTGCTTTGGAACCGCATCGCTCGCAAAGGTGCCGGGAATGACTGTTGCTGGCAAGACGGGAACTGGATACAAACGCCAAGACAACGGCACATACATTAAAGATGATGGTTCACGCGCATATTTCGCATCATTTGTTGGATTCTTGCCTGCAGAAAACCCACGCTTCACCGTATTGGTCTCGATCGACGAACCAGATCCAGCATCACGCGATCGTTTTGGTGGTACTGCTGCTGCCCCAGTGTTTGCAAACATTGCACAGGTACTGATCAACGAACTAGATATCCGGCCTGCAGCAACAGACATGGGATGTCCGAAGGAGCGCCCTGCCGAACTAGGGGCTGCGCACTAATCATGAAGGCGACGACGGATACGGTCGCGCCTCAAGCGCTAGGCAAACTGCTCGAAGCAACATACGCCGGTCATTTGCCAGGCGTGATGTATGGCTCGGTTGGTTCGCTTGATGCGACAATTAGCGACATCACCAACGATTCGACGCAGGTGAGTCGCGGCTCGTTGTTTTGTTGCGTGGTAGGCGAGCACACGGACGGTCATGAATTTGCTCAAGATGCGCTGAACGCAGGAGCATCTGCACTTTTGGTGGAGCGCAAACTTCCTTTTGATTGTGCACAAATTGTGGTGACTGATACTCGTCGCGCAATGGGCGAGATCTCGAGTGCATTTTATGATCACCCAAGCAAGAAGATGCGTGTTGTCGGTATTACAGGAACAAACGGCAAAACAACAACAGCACATTTATTGGGTGCGATCTTTCGTCAGCAAGGGTTGATTACCGAAGTGTTCGGAACACTGTCCGGTGCGAGAACCACACCTGAGTCTTGTGACTTGCAACGAAGTTTGTGGCAGGCGTCCAATGCTGGTGTTCAAGCGGTAGTGATGGAAGTGACTTCGCATGCGCTTGTGTTACAACGGATTGTTGGCACACAATTTGATGCTGTAGTTTTTCTCAATCTTTCGCCAGAGCACTTAGATTTTCATAAAACTCAGGAGCAGTATTTTGCAGCGAAAGCAAGTTTGTTTGACCAGCAGTTTTCAAGTATTGGCTTTATCAATCATGACGATGTGCACGGACGATTGCTTTTGGACGCAACCGAAATTAATACAGTGAGCTTTGGGTTGGACGATGCTCAAGAGCTTGAAGTCACTGCAAGTAGCCACTCATATATTTGGCGGAAAAAGAAATTGCATGTTCCGGTCGGAGGAAAATTTAACGTATCAAATTCGCTTGCTGCCGCCACTGTGGCAGCCGGTCTTGGAGTCGACGTCGTCGACATAGTTTCCGGATTGGCTGCTGCAGGAACGGTCGCTGGCAGATTTCAATCGATCTCCAACGATGCACCGTTTGATGTGATCGTCGACTATGCGCATACCCCTGACGCACTGCAACGTGTGCTCGACACAACGCGAGAGATTATTACACCAGGTGGAAAAATTATCTTGGTGTTCGGTTGCGGTGGCGATCGAGATAAAGCCAAGCGTCCGCTGATGGGGAGAGTTGCAGCACTTGGCGCCGACCGTGTCATCGTTACGTCGGATAATCCGCGATCAGAAGAACCTTCCGACATTGCGCAACAAATCACTTCTGGCATTGACGATGTAGTAGGTAGATCGCATGTAAGTGTCGAGTTGGATCGTCGATCTGCAATAGAATTGGCATTAATGACAGCCAGAAAAGGTGATGTCGTGATCATCGCTGGTAAGGGTCATGAAATAACCCAAACCATTGGCAATCAGGTTCTGCCATTCAATGATGCTCAAGTTGCCAATGAATTGATAGGTGCGCTCTCATGATTCCAATTTTTATTGCTGGTTCAATCGGCATGATCGTGTCGCTCATTGGTACCCGCGTGTTGATGGTTATTTTTGCACGGCTTGGCAAGGGACAGCCGATTCTTGGCGCAGAGGATCACGGGCCAGTGCATCAGATGGGCAAGCAGGGCACCCCAACCATGGGCGGTATCGCTATTTTGTTCGCGGGTGCGATTGGATGGACCGTCGCACATGTTCGAGCAGGTCTGCCGTTTTCTGATCAGGCCGCCATTATTTGGCTGACCGTTTTTGTGCTTGGAGCGATTGGTTTTCTTGATGACTACTTGAAGGTGCGTCGCCAACACAACCGAGGAATTTTTTGGAAGAAAAAGGGTTGGATCACCTTTGGTATCACGTTGTTGCTGCTGTGGTTGTTGTCAAGCACGACCGGTGTAGTCGAGACTATTTCGTTTACCCGAGCAACGAGTCCTGGTTGGGACATCACAGGACCGATTTTTATCCTTTGGACAGCCATCATGGTGTGGAGCACTACTAACGCCGTCAACGTAACCGATGGATTAGATGGATTGGCCGCAGGTTCAGCACTGTTCGGATTCTTGGCGTTCACCGTGATTGCGTATTGGGCTTTTCGTAATCCGCGCATTTACGACATTGTTAACCCACTCGACCTGGCTGTGCTCTCGGCATCTTTGGCAGGAGCATGCGCAGGCTTCCTGTGGTGGAACGCCGCTCCGGCACGAATTTTTATGGGAGACGTAGGAGCACTCGGTCTTGGCGCTGCGTTAGGAATGCTCGCAGTTACGACGAATACTCATTTGCTTTTGCCGATCGTGTGTGGAATCAATGTTTTCGAAGCTGGTTCGGTGGCTGTGCAGATGGGTGTCTTCAAGGCGTCCGGTCGGAAGCGACGACTACTGAAAATGTCGCCGATCCATCATCATTTTGAATTGAGTGGCTGGCCTGAAACAACCGTAATCATTCGGTTCTGGATCATCTCCGGAATTTGTGTTGCAACTGCAGTTGCGATATTCATTGCAGACTTTACGCGACAGGCTGGTTTGCGTTGAGTGCAGAGCAAACAACTTTGGTGTTTGGTCTTGGGGTGGCAGGATTAGCAGTTGCGAACGCATTGCATGAGCGGGGTGAGTCGGTGATTCTGGCCGACGATCAAGCAACGAAACTGCACAAAGATTTCGCAAGAGCTTTGAACTGTGAATTTATTGATGCGACCGATGAGGTGGCAGTGGTCAGCACTTTGAAGCGCATTACTCGTCTTGCACCTGCACCCGGAATTTCGGAAAGCCATCATGTAATGGCAACTGCCAGACAGATGGGTCTGACTATCTCTTCTGAACTGGAGTTGGCCTACAACATTGAGGAACTTCGGACTGGCGGACCACGCCCGATGCTTGGCATCACTGGCACCGACGGCAAAACGACAACAACGCTCATGACAGCGGCAATGCTGCATGCAGCCGGTCATAAGAGTTTGGCGGTAGGTAATACCGAGACACCGTTGATCGCGGCTCTTAACACCGATACTCAAGTTTTTGCGGTTGAATGCTCCAGTTTTCGGTTAGCAAACTGCGAAAACTTTCGCACTCGCGCTTCGGTATGGCTCAATCTTGCGCCAGATCATCTTGACTGGCACACCAACATGGAGAGTTATACATCGGCAAAGGCGCAAATGTGGGCACACACGAGAGCGGGCGATGTCGCAGTCGCGCCAGTTGATGATGCACAGATTTTGCGGGTCGCGCATGAGAGCACGGCTCGCACGGTCACGTTTGGGGCAACTCACGGCGATTATCACGCGCAGGACGGACGCCTCAATTCGCCGCATGGATCGATTATGAACATTGCCGACATGAAACGTGCGATGCCACACGACATCACTAATGCTCTTGCCGCTGCCGCAATTTCGATTGAGAGTGGTTTGGTTGAGCCGAGTCATGTAGCACGAGCGCTTAGTGAGTTTGATAATGCTCCTCATCGAATTGAATATGTGGAAACGATCGATGGAGTGCAGTGGTTTAACGACTCGAAAGCCACAAGCCCTCATGCATCTGCTGTCGCAATCAAGTCGTTTCAAAACATTGTGTTGATTGCGGGTGGACGCAATAAGGGGCTTGATTTACATGAACTTGCTAATCAGCCACAGCGTGTTAAAGCAGTTGTGGCAATAGGCGATGATGCACTCGAGATTGAAAAAGCTTTTGATGGAGTTTGTCGTGTGGTGCGTGGGGGATCAATGCAGGAGGCCGTTCGCCTTGCTCGCACACTTGCGGTCAGCGGAGATGTGGTGTTGCTATCACCTGCTTGCACTAGCTACGACTGGTATAACAATTACATGGAACGTGGCGAAGACTTCATGCAATGTGTGCGCAATGAAGCAAAGTTAAACCAACAACAAGGCAACTAGACAGAACAAATAGACAGAACTAGTAGAAAAGGTATTTATGGCAACGATTTCTGCAGATAGTCAGCTCACCCCGGCCGAGAGGCGCCGTGCTGTTTTGAACAAGAGTGGTAAAGCGCAGGCGAGTCGACTTGCAACCGATGTGCCGAGCAAGGTGTACTACGGCATTGTTGGCGTTATCACAGTGCTTGTCGTGTTTGGTTTGATCATGGTTCTGTCGTCGTCTTCGATCGTTTCGATCAACAACGGTGGTTCGGCTTGGTATATGTTTCGCAAGCAACTGGCTTGGTCGGTTTGTGGATTCTTTGCGTTGCTCGTGACTTACCGCATGCCCTATCACATTTGGCACACATGGGTGAAGTATGTGCTCGCTTTCGGAATCGGTTTGATGATGCTCCCGTTTACTCCGATCGGTGTGACGATCAACGGAGCGCGCGCATGGGCCGAGATTGGACCGGTGAGATTTCAGCCGTCAGAAATTTTGAAAGTTGCGGTACTTCTGTATTGCGCGAGCGTCTTGGGGCGGCGGCGAAAAGAAATGGAAAATGCCCAGCGAACATTTTGGCCAATCGCTGCAGTGTGGTTGGTTTCGGCTGCATTGTGCATGATTCAAAAAGATTTTGGTGCGGCAATTGTCTTTACCTGCGTGATTCTTTCAACCATGTTTGTTGCAGGCACACCTCTGCGGCTTATCGGAACCATTGGCGCGGTCACAGTATTGGGTTCTGTTGTTGCTATTTCTGCAAGCTCTCGTATGCAGCAGCGCTTCTTGTCATTCCTTGATCTGCAAGAAAACAAAGGTCACTCGGCGTATCAAGTGTGGCAGTCAATTTTGAGTATCTCTAACGGAGGAATCACTGGTGTTGGTGCCGGACGCGGCACAGGCAAATGGGGATACGTGCCTTTGGCTCACAGCGATTTTATTTTTGCAATTGTTGCAGAAGAATTTGGGCTCATTGGATCAACGATGGTAATCGGCCTGTTCTTGGCACTTGCATTACTTGGTATCCAGGTTGCACTTCGCGCACGTGATCCATTTGGTGCGATTCTTGCAGGCGGCATTACAACATGGTTGTGCATCCAAGCAACAATCAACATTGGAGGAGTAATTGGTGCACTTCCAGTTACAGGTTTGACCTTGCCGTTTATTTCGTACGGTGGAAGCTCATTGTTTATGGTGATGGCAGCCTCGGGGCTTTTGCTCAATGTTGCACGTAATATGAAGTAGAGCCATGGTTGCCCCTGCCCCTACGACTTATGCCGTGATTACGGGGGGCGCAACAAGTGGGCATGTAGTGCCCGCGCTTTCAATTATCGAATTGTTGGTGGAAGCCGGACACCCCCGAGAGACTCTTGTGTACGTAGGTTCGGATCGAGGCGTTGAAACAACACTCGTGCCACAAACGGGAATTGCTTGCGTGTTTCTCGGTGTCGACGGACTTCAGCGTGGAATGAGTCTCTCCAAGATCAAGCGCAATCTGCGAATGTTGCCAACGATGATGCGAGCAACGCAATTAGCGACACAAGTGTTGGTGCAGCACCGACCACGTGTGGTGGTTTCGGTGGGCGGGTATGTGAGCGCACCGATCTGTCGGGCGGCGCGCCATCTCAAGATTCCGGTGGTCACTTGCTCGTATGACAGCAAACCAGGAATGGCAACAAAGATGCAGGCCAGATATGCAGCAACTGTTGCTGTGGCACACATGCCAAGCGCGTTGCGAAAAGCGCAACTCACCGGTGCACCTGTGCGCGCAGAACTTCGACATCTCGACCGCGGTAGTTCTCGTAATGCGTCACGAGTGCGACTTGGATTTAACGCCGACTCAAAACTCGTTGTGGTGATGGGCGGATCTCTTGGGTCGGCTGTTTTGAATAGCGCAACTGAGAGTTTGGTTGCACAAATGGATAGCCCATCGTTGGCAGGCGTTTCCATTTTGCACATTGCAGGATCAAGGTATATGGACGGTGCGCAATTGGCAAATGAAATCAGACGCACCGATGGTTCGATGATGTATCAACGAATTGCCTACAGCAGCAATATGAATGACATTTACGCAGCAGCCGATTTGGTGGTTGCAAGAGCGGGGGCTTCGACAGTGGCAGAGATTGCAACTGTTGGCATTGCGTCGGTGTTGGTTCCATGGAAAGACGCAGCCGAAAATCATCAACTCACAAATGCAAAGTCCTTGAGTGATCAAGGTGGCGCAGTGCTTTTAGAAGAGTCAAAACTTACTGATGACATTTTTGTGCACCAAATTGTTGAACTATTGACCGATGATGTGATGCGTTTGCAAATCGCTCATATAGCAAGAGAATTGGGAGAAGTTCATCGCAACTGTTCGATCGCATCGGTTGTTGAAAAAGCGGCCGAGAAGGTTTCGCAATGAGTAACGACACACTTTTGGATCTGAGCAGGCCACGACGCATTCATGTGGTTGGCATTGGTGGCCCTGGCATGAACGCCATCGCCCAAGTGCTGTGCGAGATGGGTCATCAAGTATCTGGCAGCGATATTCGCGAATCTGGCGTTCTCGATCGTTTGCGTGCACTTGGTGTGAGCATCAACGTTGGACATGATGCATCGGCTGTGCAGAATTGCGATGTGGTCACAGCTTCGACCGCCATTCCTGTTGACAACATCGAACTCGTTGCTGCTACAGCACAATCTGTGCCGGTACTCAGCCGTGCTCAAATGCTGAGCGCAATTTGTGCACTCAAGCAATCGGTTGGTGTTGCGGGCACTCATGGCAAGACAACAACATCTGCAATGTTGATGCATATCTTGACCACTGCAGGACTGCAGCCGAGTTTTGTGGTTGGCGGTGATGTACATGGCCTGGACGTGGGTGCTGGCTGGAGGAACGGAAAACATCTTGTTGTGGAAGCCGATGAAAGTGATTCAACGCATTTGGCGCTTCCGCTTTTCGGATCAATTTTGACCAATGTTGATGTGGATCACCTCGATCATTTTGCAACCTTCGACAACATTATTGAAAGTTTTGAGCAATATGTAAAGAATATTGTTGGACCAAAGGTGATGTGCGCCGATGATGCTGTGACTGCAAAAATCGCCGCGAAGCAAGCATGTAGAACCTATGGCATGAGCATCGTTGCCGATGTGCGCGCAGTCAATGTGGTTCTCGCAGATGGAAGCAGCCGTTTCGATATCGAGTTGAGGCAATCTGGTTCGACGGAAGAACATAGTTTGGTCGGTTCTGTCGAGCTCCCATTGCGTGGCGAGCACAATGTGCTCAATGCAACGGCGGCATTGACAATGGCGATGGAGCTTGGCGTGGAATTTGGGGTTGCTAGTCATGCGTTGAGCAGCTTTCGCGGCGTTGCACGGCGTTTTGATCTGCGAGGTGTCGATCAAGGTGTGACATTTGTAGACGACTATGCACATTTGCCGAACGAAATTATTGCAATGTTGCGCGGTGCCCGCGATGCGACAGACAAATGGGATCGGGTAGTGGCAGTCTTTCAACCAAACCGATTCAATCGGATGAGTGTGATGTCTGGCGCCTATGCGGATGCATTTGGTGACGCCGACGTAGTTGTGATTACCGACATCTATTCGTCGGGTACCACTCCGATACCTGGTGTAACTGGCAAACTTGTTGTTGATGCAATCAAGAACAACCACCCAGGCAAAAGAGTTGAGTGGATTGCGCAACGGGAAGATCTCGTGAGTTTTCTTGCGTCTACTCTCACCAGTGGAGACCTGTGTATCTCGATGGGCTGTGGTGACGTTGCCCAACTTCCTGATGAAGTGATTTCATTGCGCCAAAGCAATCGCGCCAACGAAGCACGCAAGCGCTAGTGCCATGAACACGCCTCGCTCGTTTAAGCGTCCGGCAACAGTTGCAGAGTTGCAGCTGGCAACGGAGTTATTTGGAAAACGTGCGCACACGGATGTTTCTCTCGCACAATTTACGACCTATCGCGTGGGCGGAAACGCGGCCCTGCATGTTCACGTTGAGTCGATAGATGATCTCGAAGCGATCAGCGCAGTTTTGGCACAGGTTGATCTGCCGTTGTTGGTTATTGGCAGGGGAAGCAACATGTTGATTGCCGACACAGGGTTTCAGGGTTTGGCGATCACGTTTGGAAGTTTTTTGGAATACATCGACCTTCCCGATCGGTCGGACGATGACGGTAGTCAAGACGGTGACGGCAGCCAAGACGGTAGCCCTGCTGTTGAGCCAATTGCGCTTTTCGGAGGCTCGGTGCCACTTCCGGTAGCCGCTCGACAAAGTGTTCATCGTGGGCTAACAGGTTTTGAATGGGGCGTGGGCGTACCGGGCACAATCGGCGGAGCGGTGCGCATGAACGCAGGAGGCCATGGTTCCGACATGGCGTCATCACTTGTGTCGGCGCGGATTTTTCATCTGCTGCGCGGCGTCGAAGCTCACGTGGACGCAGTCGATCTGGGTTTGAGATTCCGGGGGTCAGCGATTGCAGATCATCATGTGGTGTTGTCAGCAACGCTCAACTTGGCTTGGGCAACTGACACACAAGCAGCAGAAAACCAGTTATCAGAGATCGTCAAGTGGCGCAGAGAAAATCAACCTGGTGGGCAAAATGCCGGCTCGGTGTTTGTTAATCCTGTGCCAGACCAAGTTTCTGCCGGTGCGTTGATCGATCAGATTGGCATGCGCGGTTTTCGTATTGGAACAGCGCATGTCTCGGAGAAGCATGCAAACTTTATTCAGTCTGAAGAAGGTGGCTTGGCGTCTGATGTAGTGCAGGTGATGGCCGAGATTCGCCGTCGAGTTAAAGAGTCGACGGGTTACGACTTACGCAGTGAGATTCGCCTCGCAGGTTTTGATGCCACAACGGATCCTTCGCTTGCCGAGGTCTTGACGAGTGAATCGGACACAAGTGTGGCAACAGTGAGACTTGAACACATTTTTGACCGCAACGCAAGCACATCAGTCTCTACCGACACGTCTATACCGATTTCAATCTTGTCATCATCTGATTTTCAAGACCCTTTAGATGTGCCGACAGAAGTGCTTGACGAGTTGAATGCGGTTTTCGGAGATGATACGTCGACAACGCAAGAGCAACCCGTAATTGCCTCAGTGACCGATATCAAAACCCGTGAAGTCACGATGCCTGTGGAGTCGGCTGAGGTGCCAGTTACTGCACCAGTTACTGCACCAGGTCGTGTTGTCATTGTGGACGAAGACTTTCGTCAGCCATCGGAAAGCGATTTCCCATCGGACACCGATTCGCAATCGGTTCATAAAGCACCAACATCGGTACGGGTGTTGATCACAGATGATGATGTTGCTCAAAATCTGGACGCCGAAATAATTGTTGGCACCCAGTGGGGTGAGTTAATTGTTTCGCGCCGATTTATGGGCAAGCTCGTAAGCAAGATTGCTGGAGGAAACAAACGCAAGCGCTTAGTGACGGCAGGTTTCGGCGTTGTGATTTTTATTGGCCTTGCACTTATCGTTTTGGCATCACCAATCGTCGCGGTGAGAACAGTGCAAGTTGAAGGCGCAAAATATGCAGATGCCGCGTTGGTGAGAAGTGTTTCAGATTCACTCAAAGGCAAGTCGGTGCTGACTGTCGATACCAAGACTGCTCGGGAGAGACTTGAGAGTGATCCTTGGATTAAATCTGCTCGAATCACAACGAGCCTTCCGAGTCGCGTAATGATCCAGATCAACGAAAGAATTCCTGTTGCATGGTTTCTTGGTGTCGATAATCGGGCACGTGTGATAGACGAAGACGGTTTGGTATTGAGTGTTGTGGAGGGACGACCAACGCAATACATGTGGATTGAGGGAACCGGATCCAACTTGACTGCGGGAGCAAGCTCGACTGCTACCTATAGGGCGGCAGGTCAACTGGCGATGTCACTGCCAAGCGAGCTTGCGCCAATGGTCAAACATCTTGGAGTGGCAGGGTCTGAGCAGATCACAATGACCCTTAAAACTGGCACGGTTATCAACTTTGGGGCTCCCGTAGATATGCGCAACAAGCTTGTCAATGTGGTGGTTTTACTGCGCCGTCAAGATGTCAACTCGATCATCAGTATCGATGTGTCAACAGGGACCCCTGTAGTTCAGTCGTGATCACAGCCAGCCTGAACGATCAACTAGCCTGTACCCAACATAGGAACCGGCGTCTGTGACAGAGTCAATTTCGTTGTCAAAGATGCTTCGTAGGAGGATCACACAATGGCTGGTGCACCACAAAACTTTTTGGCGGTTATCAAAGTAATCGGAGTAGGTGGGGCTGGCGTTAATGCCATCAACCGCATGATCGACTCCAATTTGAGAGGTGTCGAATTTGTGGCTGTAAACACTGACGCTCAGGCGTTATTGATGAGCGATGCAGATTTCAAAATTGACATTGGTCGCGAAATCACCCGTGGCCTTGGAGCCGGCAGTGACCCAGCAATTGGTCAAGATGCTGCCGAAGCAAGTCGCAGCGACATTGAAGAAATTGTCAGTGGAGCAGACATGGTTTTTATTACTGCTGGTGAAGGTGGTGGTACCGGAACTGGTGCAGCACCAATCATCGCGGAGATCGCTCGTGCCGCTGGTGCGCTGACCGTTGGCATCGTGACACGTCCGTTTGGTTTTGAAGGTCGTCGTCGCGCCATGCAGGCCGAAGCCGGTATTGCCAAGTTGCGTGACAAGGTCGACACGTTGATCATCATTCCGAACGAACGACTTTTGTCGGTTGCCACTGAAAAGACGAGTTTGCTCGATGCGTTTAAGCGCGCTGATGAAGTGTTGTTGCAGGGCGTTGCAGGTATCACCAACTTGATCACTACGCCTGGTCTGATCAATACCGACTTTGCTGACGTCAAAATGATTTTGACAAATGCTGGCACCGCCCTGATGGGAACTGGAAAAGCAAAGGGCGATAATCGTGCAATTGCAGCAGCAACTGCTGCTATCAACTCGCCACTGCTCGAGTCGTCCATCGAGGGAGCGCGTGGTATTTTGCTCAATATCACTGGTCCGTCCGACATGGGATTGTTTGAACTCAATGCAGCAGCCGAGATTGTGCACGCTGTTGCACACCAGGACGCAAACATCATTTTCGGTACCGTAATCAATGACGAACTTGAAGACGAAGTACAAGTGACTGTCATCGCCGCAGGGTTTGATCGCTCTGATTCGGGCCTGTCGCGATCTGCAGGTCGTGGTGATGGTCGCGCCGATACGCGTGGCGAGCCACGTGGAAGTCGGATCAAAGAGTTGTTTGGTACGGGCGAAGATCCATTGCGTGATTCATCCGACGGCTTTGACGTTCCAGACTTTTTGAAGTAACAACTTCAGATGGTTGGCGCGTTCGCCGCCGAAATCGCTATCGAATCAATATGAATCAAGCACTTGTAGCAACTCGTGTTACCGAATTGCGCGATCGAATTTCGCGTGCTGGTGGCATCGGTGTAGGCATTGTTGCTGTTACTAAAACTTTTGGGAGCGACGCATGGAGCGACGCAAAGTTTGCGGGATGTGAGGCGATTGGCGAAAACTATGCCCAAGAATTGATTGCCAAATCGCAGCAGGTAGATCGTGCTGAACGACTGCCCGTCCATTTCATAGGGCAATTGCAAACCAACAAAATCAAGTCGTTATTTGACATTGTCGATGTTTGGCAGTCGGTAGACAGGGCATCGGTTGTAACCGAACTTGTTAAACGCCAGATGACCCGTACCTCGGCTGGCCGATGCGAAATACTGGTGCAGGTCAATACCACTAGCGAAATAGATAAAGGTGGGTGTGATCCGACTGAGGTTGAAACCCTCGTTCATCAAGCTCGACAGGGGGGATTGGACGTGACCGGGCTGATGACTGTTGGTCCAACCGATATGGACTCGGGTAAGACTCGTGCCGCTTTTCGGTTGCTCAAGCAGATGGCTCTAGACCTGGGGGTTGAACAGTTGTCAATGGGGATGACGGCTGATGTCGAAATTGCGGTTGAGGAAGGCTCCACGTTGGTGAGGGTCGGAACTGCGCTTTTCGGCGAGCGTCCACATTCGATCTAGTCGGGTGTTGTAACCTTCTTCTGATGTCAATGTTTAGACGAGCAATGGACTATCTCGGTCTTGGACCAGATGACGCCTATGACGACTACGACGCTTCGGTAGCGGTAGAGCGCCCTGCAGCCCGCAATACCCGCGGTGGTGGACCAGTTCGGCGCCCACAGTCTCGGCAAATCGTTGATGACTACGAAGATGAAATTGAAGACAATGATGAGTATGAAATAGCACCGCGCGCTCGGCCAACAACGGTGCGCGCGCAACCACAACGCGATGACTCAAGTGTGCAACTGCGCCCAAGTGGCTCAAGCACCGGTGGTACCGTGCGCAAACTGACACAGACAACTGCTGAGCCAGTTGCCATTCGTCCAACTCGTTATGACCAAGCAAAAGATATTGCAGACTTGCTCAGGTCTGGTCAGCCTGTTGCAATGAATATCGGTGCCGCAGATTCGGAAATTGCGCGACGACTGATTGATTTTGCAAGCGGAATGACTTACGGCATCGAAGGCAAAATGGAAAAGATTGCACCAGGTGTGTTTTTGTTGACACCGCGTGGCACCCGCGTTATTCGTGATTAATCTGCTTTGCTCCCTTGTAGAGCTCTACACGCTCCTGATTATTGGAAGAGTAATTCTTTCGTGGTTCCCCGCCAACCCAAACGGACCCCTCGGTCAGGTTGTACGAATCGTGATGATGCTGACTGATCCCGTGCTTCTGCCAGTGAGACGCGCATTGCCCCTTGCAGGGCAACTCGATCTTTCGCCCCTTGTGGTGTTGCTGTTTTTGCAGATCGTCGTGCAAGGCATGTTGCTTCGCTGCTAAGCATCAAGCCAGTAGCACGCATTTGCCTTTACAATGACGCACCGTGACTTATCCAAAGGTTGATTCTCAGCCAAACTTTCCGGCGCTCGAAAATGAGACGCTCGAGTTCTGGGCTACTGATGGCACCTTCCAGGCTTCTATCGATCAACGAGATGCTGGCACCAATGGCGCTAATGAATATGTCTTTTATGATGGGCCACCGTTTGCCAATGGTTTGCCGCACTACGGACACCTTCTCACCGGGTTTGTCAAAGACGCCGTTCCTCGGTATCAAACGATGCAGGGCAAGCGTGTCGAGCGTCGTTTTGGATGGGACTGTCATGGCTTGCCTGCTGAGGCAGAAGCTGAGCGCCAGTTAGAGATTTCTGGACGACAAGCGATCACCGATTTCGGTATCGAGAAGTTTAATGACTACTGCAAAGAATCTGTGCTGCGTTACACGAGTGACTGGGAGCGTTATGTAACTCGCCAAGCACGTTGGGTTGATTTTGCTAACGATTACAAAACACTTGACGTGTCATACATGGAAAGTGTGATGTGGGCGTTTAAGACGCTGTGGGACAAGGGTCTCATTTACGAAGGATTTCGTGTGCTGCCATATTCGTGGGCGCTTGAAACACCATTGTCAAATACCGAAACGCGCATGGACGACGCGTACAAACAAGTGCAAGATCCAGCACTGACCGTTGCATTTGTGCTCGAAACTGGTGAATCATTGCTTGCGTGGACAACCACGCCGTGGACGCTGCCGAGCAACTTGGCTCTTGCGGTGGCGCCAGATGTGAGTTATGTGCGAGTGCGCCACAACGGAACTGTTTACATCTTGGCCGAAGCACGACTTGGTGCATATGAAAAAGAATTGGAAGGCGCCGAGGTGTTGGACACTGTGCTCGGCTCGGCATTGGTCGGCCGCATGTATACGCCTATGTTTTCGTACTTTGCCGATCAGCCAGACGCATTTCGGGTGATTGCGGGTGATTTCGTAACGACGGAAGACGGCACTGGGGTGGTGCACCTTGCACCTGGCTTTGGCGAGGACGACCAACGAGTATGCAGCGAAAACGGCATCGGACTAGTTGTGCCGGTCGATAGTCGGGGATTGTTTACGAGTGAAGTTCCCGACTTCGAGGGAATGTTGGTGTTTGATGCCAACCCGTTGATTATTCGCGAACTTAAATCGCGCGGAGTGGTCTTGCGCCACGAAACATACGATCACGCATACCCACATTGTTGGCGCACCGGAAAACCACTCATCTATAAAGCCGTGAGCTCTTGGTTTGTCAATGTGACGGCAGTGAAAGAGCGCATGGTTGCGTTGAACGAACAGATCACTTGGGTGCCCGATCACTTGAAGCACGGAAGTTTCGGAAAATGGCTCGAAAATGCGCGCGACTGGACGATCAGCCGCAATCGTTTTTGGGGCTCTCCGATACCTGTGTGGCGCAGTGATGACCCCGCTTATCCGCGCATCGATGTGTACGGCAGCCTTGCCGACCTCAAGCGCGATTTTGGTGTCACTGTCACCGAATTGCATCGCCCAGTGGTCGATGACCTTGTGCGACCAAACCCAGATGACCCAACTGGAAAGTCAATGATGCGCAGGGTTCCCGAAGTTCTCGACTGTTGGTTCGAGAGTGGCTCGATGCCGTTTGCTCAAGTGCATTATCCGTTCGAAAATCAGGAATGGTTTGATCAGCACTATCCAGGCGACTTCATTGTTGAATACATCGGTCAGACGCGTGGCTGGTTTTATACGCTGCATGTTTTGGCAACAGCACTGTTTGATCGTCCCGCTTTTTCAACGTGTGTCAGTCACGGAATTGTGTTGGGTGACGATGGCGCAAAGATGTCCAAGAGCCTGCGCAACTATCCAGACCCGATGAATGTCTTCGATACCTATGGCGCTGATGCCATGCGGTGGTATCTGTTGTCTTCGTCCATTTTGCGCGGGTCGGACTTTGCAGTAACAGAAGAAGGTATTCGCGACACCGTGCGACAGGTGATGTTGCCTTTGTGGAACAGTTGGTATTTCTTATCGTTGTATGCCAACGCCGAGTCAATGACTGGAGAAGTTCGATACGACTCAACAAATGTGTTGGATCGATATGTGTTTTCAAAATTGAAGCGTCTGATTGAGGACACGACTGTGTCGATGGATCAATACGACATTTTTAATGCATGCCAACAAGTGCGCACATTTTTAGACGTTCTGACAAATTGGTATATCCGTCGCAGTCGTGATCGTTTTTGGAAAGGTGACAAAGAAGCAATTGACACCTTGCACACGGTGCTGCAGGTGCTCACCCGCATTGCTGCACCTCTGTTGCCATTGACTACAGAAAAGATTTACAAAGAACTCACGGGTTCGAGAAGTGTGCACTTAGAGGACTGGCCAGACGCCAGCATTGTGCCGAGTGACGATGAACTCGAAACAGTAATGGATCAGGTGCGCGACGTGTGTTCAACAACGTTGTCTTTGCGCAAGGTGCATTCGCGCCGTGTTCGACTGCCACTTGGTGAACTTACTGTTGCATCACCGTTGGCCAATAAGTTGCAATCGTTTATCTCGATTATCACCGACGAAGTCAATGTTCATAAAGTGACGCTCACAACCGAGCTTGGCCAAGTGGCCAAACACGAATTGCAACTCATTCCTGCTGCTCTTGGTCCACGCCTCGGTGCAAACACTCAAAAAGTGATTGTTGCTGTCAAGAAAGGTGACTGGTCGATTAACGGAGACGAAGTTATCGCTGGCGGAGTCGCGCTCGAACCGCACGAGTTTCACGTCAAATTGGTTGCCGCAGCCGGTGATACCGAAACGGTTGCGAGCGCAGCGCTTGCCGACGGCCAAGGAATCGTGTTGTTGAATATCGAATTGACTGAAGCGTTGTTGGCGGAAGGTGCAGCACGCGACATAGTGCGGATGGTGCAGCAGGCTCGCCGAGAAGCCGGATTGGCAGTTTCGGATCGCATCGTGCTGACGCTCGGTTTACCAGAGTTGCTGCAGTCACAAGTGTCCCAATTTGAGACTTATATCGCTTCAGAGACGCTGGCACAGCGGATTGAGTGGGTTTCAGGTCTAGAGCCAACTGGGGATTTGGACGGGAATGCCGTCCATATAGGTGTCGATCAAGTACGGTAAAGCGCCAAGTTCGAGAGGGAAACATGCCATCAGCAGTAGCAAAGAAAAAGGCAATAGCCAAGAAGAAAGCCGATCTTGCCAAGAAGATCGCTGCGCAGAAGAAGGCCGCTGCACAAAAGGTGCTTGTAAAGAAGAAAGCTGATCTGGCGAAGAAAGTTGCTGCGCAGAAGAAGCTCGCTGCACAAAAGGCGCTTGCAAAGAAGAAGGCCGATCTGGCGAAGAAAGTTGCTGCGCAAAAGAAGCTTGCTGCACAAAAGGCGCTTGCAAAGAAGAAGGCCGATCTGGCGAAGAAAGTTGCTGCACAAAAGAAACTTGCTGCCCAGAAAAAGCTCGTCGCACAGAAAGCGCTTGCTCTAAAAAAGGCCGAGTTGGCCAAGAAGATGGCAGCTAAAAAGGCTGCCGAAGCAGCGCGCAAGAAGGCAATGCGCGAAAAGGAAATGGAGCGCAAAAAGATTGCCGCTCAACGCAAGAAAGACCAGGCGTTACAACAGAAGATGAAAGCATTGGCAGCGAAAGAGGCCGCCAAGGAAAAAGCACGCGTTGCCGCCGAAAAGTTGGCTCTCAAAGCAGCCCAAGAGGCAGAGAAGGCTCGCATTCGTGAAGAAAAAGAAGCTGCTCGACTTGCGCTTGCTGCGGAAAAAGAAGCAGCACGCGAAGCCGCATTGCGAGCAAAGCGCAAGCCAGAGCCACCGCCGCGCCCACCGATCATCAAAACCGAGTTTGCGGACGGCATTCAAGCAACGAAGGAATTTGATCTGAAGTTCTTGTCTGGTCAGCGCGATTTGATGCTCGAGAAAAAAGCCGTGCTGCTGCGTCAAGCGCTGCGTCTTGATGATGAGGCAAACTCGCTCATTCAAGATGTGGAGATGGGCGACGTACAGTTCGACGAAGAGGGCGGCGAAGGTGACACCATGGTGGTTGAACGCTCTCGTGACCTCATGCTCTCGGCACAGGCTCGACAGATTGTTGAAGAGCTAGATGCTGCACTTGAGCGAATCAAGACCGGAGAGTATGGATATTCCGTACATACCGGTTTGGCGATTCCGCGTGAGCGACTCAAAGCGATCCCGGAAACAACCGAGTCGGTTCTTGAGCGTGTCGGTGGCATCGGCCGTCGATGACAGACGCCTCACCAGTAGTACCTCATGCAACGCACTCAGATAACCGAGTGACGTTGGTCAGAGCATCGCGTATGAGTCTGTTGATTGCAGCCGTCATCGTGCTGTTAGATCAGATTTCAAAAGCATGGGCTCTAGGGGTTCTTGCTGATGGACGCATCATTCATGTGATCTGGACAATGCAATTTAATTTGACCTTTAACCGGGGTATGGCATTTTCGCGTGGTACTGGAATCGGCCCGATTATCGGGGTGATCGGATTAGTCGTTGTGGTGTTGTTGTTGCTGTCGCTACGCAGAGCCGAAAACGCCCTGACGCGTGTGGCAACGGGTTTGATCATTGGTGGGGCAGTAGGAAACATTTTGGATCGTCTATTTCGTGGGTCTGGGTGGATGCGTGGGGCCGTTGTTGACTTCATTGATTTTCAGTGGTGGCCAGTTTTTAACATCGCCGACATGGCAATCATGATTGGAGCCGCGACAATGATGGTGGCAATGCTCAAGTACAACTCTCAGATCAATCGAACGGATGTCCACTAGTGCTGAACGAAATTATTCCTGCAGCACTCAATGATCAGCGTCTGGATCGCATCGTTGCATTGGTTGCCGATGTGAGTCGTGCCTCTGCGGCGTCGCTTATTCAGGCCGGTGGAGTGGTGGTCGACGGAGTGTGTGCCGAGACCGGCAAAACCAAAATCGCCGAGGGTCAGTCGATTTCAATTGATACAGCGCTATTGCCTAAAAAAGAATTGCCAACCGCGGATGCATCAGTGATCCTGGATGTAGTTTATGACGACACCGACATTGTGGTGATAAATAAACGTGCTGGTTTGGTTGTGCATCCAGGCGCTGGAAATCCAACGGGCACGATGGTCAATGGAGCCCTCGCGAGGTTTCCCGAGATGGCGTCTGCTGGTGACCCACTACGTCCTGGCGTTGTGCATCGACTTGATGCAGGAACCACTGGCTTGATGGTGATGGCAAAAACGCAAGCTGCGTACGAAGCACTTGTGGATGCGTTGTCGAAGCGCGAGGTGAAGCGCACCTATTCGGCACTCGTGTGGGGACACCCAACCGTGTTGTCTGGCACCATCGATGCTCCTATCGGTCGAGATCAAAAAGATCCGACACGCATGGGAGTCGTTGTCGACGGCAAGGCTGCTCGAACACGATTTGAAGTGAAGTCCAAGTTTGATCTGCCGTTGCCAAGCTCATTGGTTGAATGCAATCTCGAAACTGGACGTACCCACCAAATCAGGGTTCATCTCGAGTCGATTGGTCATCCTGTTGTAGGCGACTCGACATACGGAGGTGCGCGAAGTTCTCTCTCGGCTCCGCGACCGATGTTGCATGCCGCGCAGTTGGCATTCTTGCATCCGATCAGTGGTCAATCGATGTCTTTTGAAGCCGAGATGCCCGACGATATGAAAGCACTGCTTGCTCGTTGTAGTTAGTTGCCCTGTTGGCGAATGAACTAGTGATGTAGTTGTGGCCAGGGCGATGTGCCTTTGGCCGCAGAGGCAATTTTTGCCAACGTGTAATCCTCGAGGTGTTCGCGCATGTGCTCGCCAGCGACATTCCAGATCGCCAGCAGCACGCAGTGTCCTTCATGGTCGCATGAGCCATCCTGGTGTGGTTTTCCAAAATCACCAAGACTGATCGGGCCGTCGGCTGCAGCAATTATTTGCGAGAGCAAGATCTCTTCTGGTGGTCGAGCAAGTGTGTATCCGCCGCCTACGCCACGTTTTGATTTGACGAGACCGGCACCCTTGAGCACCAAAAGAATCTGCTCAAGATAAGGCTGTGGAAGTGCGGTACGTGTTGCGATGTCGCGCACCGATGTTGGGCCTGGCTCGCCTTCGTGGAGGGCAAGAGAAAGGAGAGCGCGACACGCATAGTCGCCCCGAGTAGATACACGCACGGTTGTAGTGTAGATCGCGTGCTTGATCCAACGCTTCCTCAGTATTCAGGGGGTTGTATCTCCAGCATTATCCCAAGCCTGCTCGGGCCGCGGGGCACAGATTCGGTTCCTGCATGGATGCCAAAAGCAGTAGAGGGAGCAAACCAAGTTGTGTTGCTCGTTATTGATGGCCTTGGCTGGCATCAACTGCAAAGCAACATTGCGCATGCGCCAACAATTTCATCGATGCAAGGTGGGCTGATCACCACGGTTGCACCATCAACAACAGTGACCGCATTAACTTCAATAGCAACTGGACTAACCCCTGGTGAGCACGGCCTCATGGGCTATCGCATGGACATGGGACGCCATGTGATGCAGATGTTGCGCTGGGGTGATGAAAAGGGTGACTTGCGCACAACATATCCACCCGAGATTGTGCAGCCATGCCCACCATTCATGGGTGCTTCAGTGCCGGTGTTGAGCAAAGCCGAACTTGAAGGGTCTGCATTTACCGAAGCGCACTTGCGTGGTTCTCGTCCGATGGGTTGGAGATCTTCATCGAGCATTGCGGTGCAAGTAGGTCTCTTGTTGCGATCGGGTCAAAAATTTATTTATGCATATTACGACGGTGTCGACAAGATCGCTCACGAGCGCGGCTTCGGTGAGTTTTATCAAGCAGAGCTGCGCCAAGCAGATCGATTGGTGGCAGATGTTCTTGAGCAACTGACACCTGGGAGCGTGTTGATCGTGACCGCGGATCATGGTCAGGTACATATTGGTGACGCATCAATAACTCCGCATCGTGATGTACTCGATCAAGTTGCCTATCAATCTGGCGAGGGCAGATTTCGGTGGCTTCATGCGCGCAGCGGTGCCACCCAGTCGTTGCATGCAACCGCAAAAGAAATGTACGGCGATGTTGCTTGGGTTGTCACTCGCGACGAGACGATAGACAATGGCTGGTTTGGTCCACGAGTGACCGATGTAGCGCGTAAGCGTCTTGGTGATGTTGCACTCGTGCCGTTTAAAGACGTGAGTTTTCATGAGCCATATGACACTGGTCCGTATCAGTTGGTTTGCCGGCATGGTTCGTTGACAGAAGCCGAAATGCATGTTCCATTGCTGGCAATTGCCAAATAAAAGTGAGATAATGCAAACATGACTGAAGTAGTGCAAGAAGAAGCCCCAGAAAATCCACCAGCAATTCCAAACGAAACTGTGACAGCACCAGCCAAGGTGATGCGCATCGGTTCGATGATTAAACAACTGCTTGACGAAGTGCATTCAATGACGATGGATGGACCAGCACGAGAGCGTCTTGCGGAAATTTATGAACGATCTATTGTCGAACTGACTGAAGCCTTGTCGCCCGACCTAGCAGAAGAGCTGCGGATGCTGTCGCTGCCTTTTCGCGATGGAGTGACGCCCTCAGACAGCGAGCTACGAGTTGCCAAGGCCCAATTGGTTGGTTGGCTCGAGGGTCTGTTTCATGGAATACAGGCAACATTGTTTGCGCAGCAACTGGCCGCGAATCAACAGTTAAATCAGATGCGCCAACTGCCAAGTGGTCCTGGTGGGGCAAATGTCCCTGAAATCTCGGATCGCCCTGGCACATATCTCTAGCCAATAGCCAGTTAATACAGGTAAGCACCACGGGTAAACACCCCACTGATAATCTCTGTCCTCCAACGCAGCTTTTTGCCGTAAACATCGATCGAAAAACGAAAGGAGATCTAAGTGGGAGATTCGTTTACCCACTTGCATGTCCATACCGAGTTTTCGATGTTGGATGGCGCGTCGCGACTTGACGAGTTGGTTGCTGCGGCTGTAGCCGATGGTCAGCCCGCGTTGGGCATGACCGATCACGGCAACATGTACGGAACGCTCGATTTTTATCGACAGTGTAAAGAGCAGGGTATTAAGCCAATCATTGGCACTGAGGCATACATGGCTCATGAGCATCGCTCTGAGCGTCCTTCTCGGCGAGGCAGGGTGGATGACTCGGGTGGAGAAACAGAGTCTGGTGGCAAGGTCTACTACCACCTCACACTCCTTGCAGAAAACAATGTTGGCTACAAAAACCTGATTCAGTTATCGAGCCGCGCATTTTTGGAGGGTTACTACTACCAACCACGCATTGACTGGGAGTTACTGCACGAGCATCATGAAGGTTTGATCGCAACGAGCGGGTGTTTGGGCGGACACGTGTTGCAACGACTCATGAAGGGCGACATCACGGGTGCCCATGATTGCGCTGGAAGACTGCAAGATATTTTTGGCAAAGACAACTTTTTCATCGAATTACAGGACCATGGACTTGCAGATCAAAAACGGACCAATCCTCTCCTCATTGAACTCTCACGCAAAATTGGTGCGCCACTGCTTGCCACAAACGACACTCACTACACGCATCGAGACGATCATGCTGCTCACGACGCTTTGTTGTGTGTACAAACAGGTTGCACGATGTCAGATCCAAATCGTTTCAAGTTTGATGGATCCGAACATTATTTGAAGAGCGCTCAAGAGATGCAGTGGTTGTTTCGAGACGTACCAGAAGCATGTAGCAATACACTTTGGATCGCCGAGCGGGCAAACATCGAGATTGAATTTGGAAAGCCGGTGCTGCCGAACTTTGAGTTGCCTGCAGGGTTCAAGACCGACGGCGAGTATTTGCACCACCTTGCACTCGAGGGAGCCAAGGAACGATGGGGTCAGAAACTTCCACCGGCAGTTCTCGAGCGCCTCAATTTCGAATTGCAAACTATTGAGCAGATGGGTTTCAGTTCGTATTTCTTGATCGTGTGGGACATGATTCGCTACGCGCGCGACCATTCGATTCGAGTTGGTCCTGGTCGTGGATCGGCCGCTGGATGTGCAGTTGCGTATTGCTTGCGCATTACCGACTTAGACCCGATCAAGTACGACTTGCTGTTTGAAAGATTCTTGAATCCGAGTCGTGTGACTATGCCCGATATCGATATGGACTTTGACTCGCGTTATCGCGATCAAATGATTCGGTATGCATCAGATAAATATGGTCGTGATCACGTTGCGCAAATCATTACGTTTGGCACTATCAAGGCACGCAACGCTGTGCGCGATGCCGCGAGAGTGCTGGGCAAGCCATATATCGTCGGCGACAAAATTGCGAAATTGATGCCACCTGTCGTGATGGGCCGTGACACACCACTCAAGTTCTGTCTAGAGCCTGATCCGAAAGGTGAACACAAGGACGGATACCGCGCTGCTGCAGAATTGCGGGCTCTGTACGAACTCGATAGCGAAGTTAAAGAAGTTGTGGACGTTGCGAGAGGTCTCGAAGGTCTCAAGCGCAACGTGGGCATCCATGCCGCTGCTGTAGTAATTACAAAAGAAAAATTGACCGAGTATCTGCCTATTCAGCGCAAAACAGAACAAGGTCAGAACCCGGAAGATGCACCGGTGGTCACGCAGTTTGAAATGCATGGCGTCGAGGCTCTTGGTCTGCTCAAGATGGACATCTTGGGATTGCGCAACCTCGATGTGCTGAGCGATGCCAATGCCATGATCCGCCAATTCCGCGACAGCGACTTCGACGTAGACAAATTGCCGATTGATGACAAGCCAACGTTTGAGCTGCTCGCACGTGGTGACACCATTGGGGTTTTTCAATTGGAGAGCACACCAATGCGTGCATTACTACGTTCTTTGATGCCAGAGACGTTTGAGCATCTTTCTGCAGTTCTTGCTTTGTATCGTCCAGGCCCAATGGGCGAGAACATGCACAATGATTTTGCTGACTACAAAAATAATCGCAAAAAGAATGAGTATTTCCATCCAGATGCTGCAGATCTATTGGGTGACACATACGGGCTCATGATTTATCAAGAGAGCGTGATGCGCGTGGCGCAAAAGTTTGCTGGGTATTCGCTGGCCGAAGCAGACACGTTGCGAAAGGCCTGTGGCAAAAAAGACAAAGTAGCAATGGCGGAACAACGTGCCGGTTTTGAAGCGGGTTGCATCAAGTTGGGTTATGGCGATGGGTTGGGAAAAACCATCTTTGACATCATCGCCAAGTTTGCCGACTATGCATTCGCGAAGAGTCACGCGTATGGATATGGATTGATTTCGTATCAAACCGCATATCTCAAGACACATTTTCCGGTTGAGTATCTCGCGTGTTTGCTCACGAGTGTCAAGACCAATTACGAAAAAGCAGCGGTCTATCTTTCTGATGCACGCATGAGCAATATTATTGTGCTCACGCCCGACATCAATCTTTCTGGAGTCAATTTTGAACCAGTGCTGGATGGTGAGGTTCGCAAGATCACGTTTGGACTTTCTGCAATTCGCAACGTGGGCGAGGGGTTGAGTGCAAAAATTGTTGAGCATCGCAACACATACGGCCCGTTCGAATCTTTTTACGACTTTGCTGAACGAGTACCAACAGATGTGCTGAACAAGAGGGCGATTGAGTCGCTCATTAAAGCTGGTGCATTTGACAAGCTTGGTCATCCACGCAAAGGGTTGCTTGCTTCATTCATGCCGATTATCGACACGACTCTGAAGCGTCGCGAAGAAAAAGATCAAGGTGTCATGAGCCTGTTTGGCGAGATGGAAGAAACCGAAGGCGGGTTCAGTGAACGTCAGTTGATTCCAGACTTGCACTTTGAAAAATCTGAGCAACTGAAATTTGAAAAAGAGATGCTCGGTCTGTACGTATCGGATCATCCGCTGATGGGTATTGAAGGTGCTCTGCGACGTCGGGTTGATTGTTCAATTCCTGAAGCACTTGAATCTGCTGACGGTGCGTTTATGACCATCGGCGGCATCGTCAACCAGATCAATCGGCGTTACACCAAAAAAGGTGACCAGATGGCCACATTCATGTTGGAAGATTTGCAGGGCGCAATTGAGGTCACCGTTTTCCCGAAGACTCTCGAAAAATACGGGCATCAACTTGCCGATGACATGCTGATCTCGGTGCGAGGCAGAATGGATGCTCGCGATGAAACAAAAGTTGGCTTTATGGCCACTGAAATTATTGTTTTGGAAGGTTTGCGAGCATCGCAGGACTCATTGCATTTGAGATTCAGTGCCCAGGCGATCACCGAGACCTTGATTGCTGATTTGCAGGCGGTGTTGCTAGAGCACCCTGGTGATGCGCCTGTATTCCTGCATCTGTCAGACGACAAAGCAGTAAGCCTTGGCGCGCAATACACGGTCAACCTAGATCGAGTGATGGGTCAACTACGAGCATCGTTTGGAGATGCCGCAACGATTGCATAGATGACCCCTGCCGAAACCGAAGTTTTGCTGGCAGACTGTAGGCATGTCAGTTGTGGTCGAGACGCGTGATTGTGGGTCTCTGACCGATGCCGAACTTGATGAGTTGGCAGCAATGGGCGGGGCCTTCGGAATCGGCCCAGTATCAAAAGCCAAAGACGAGTGGGTGTTGTTTACCAGTGCCCGTATCGACGGCAAGATTCACGGTTTTACCTTCTCGACCCTGGAGCGCATCGGTGGAACTCCTTGCGTACTGCTCGGAATGATGAGCGTCAAAAAGTCTGGCAAGCGCGACATGGTGTTGAAGGGATTGATGGGCGAGGCCTATCACCGAGCACTGATGGCATTCCCCGATGAAGACGTAGTAGTCGGTTCGCGATTTGCATCGGCAGCCGGTCTTGAGGCTTTTAAGTCACTGACTGAGTTGATTCCTCGACCAAACCATCGCGCAGTCGGCGAAGAGCGTGCATGGGGCAAGCGCTTGGCACGACGCTTTGGAGTTGAATCTTCGTACGACGACCAGAGCTTCACTGTCAAGGTCAATGCACAAAGTGGTTTTCTTGATCACGAGACGTTGAAGCCAGAAAAGATCGAGGCCGACGTTGCTGCTCAGTTTGCAACTGCCACCAAGGCCAAGAGTGGCGTTCTCATTGTGCACGGTTGGACAATGGCCGAGTCTCTGGCCAAACTCGGCAAACACTAAGCAGTCAACTTTGGAGTTTGCCGACGTAGTGCGTGGTCGGCGCATGACGCGCTCGTTTTCTACTCAACCCGTTGACTGGAAACTTATTTCACAGATCGTAGATCTTGCGTCGCGCGCACCGTCTGCAGGCAAGACACAGGGTTGGCACGCTCTGATCATCACATCGAGTGACACTGCAAAATTTTGGGATGACACGCTTGCTGTT
>JBIKZO010000135.1:0-3543 GCA_044354675.1 Ilumatobacteraceae bacterium
AAGCAATCGTTGCATTTATGCGCGAAATTAAGCCGGCTTTGGGCATTTGGTATCACCAAGATCTCAACATCATCTCGCCGGGCACAGGGCTTGAGGGCACGATGCGCTCAACATATTCGCGACTCACCGGCATACCGATCAAGCGAATTACGGGCGGCACCTACACAGGCGTTGCAGCCACTTGGCAGCGCCGCAGTGTGAAAGACGGAATGGCATTTGTGGTTGAGTTGGGGAAAACTCTCGATCTTGCCCAGGCACAGGTGCATTCCAAGGCAGTGCTCGACATCGCGATGCTGTTGCGCGACGGTCCATCTAGCAAACTAGATAAGTGAAAATTGAGAAAAAGCGCGCCCTCATATTGATGGGGTTTGGCATTGGCGCCGGCCTGCTCTCTGGCATGTTTGGCCTTGGCGGTGGCATCATCATCGTTCCCGGCCTCATGTTTGCACTCAAGATGGATCAGCGCCTTGCTCATGGCACATCACTCGGCGGAGTATTTCTCATTTCTTGTGCAAGCTTCATGACCTACTGGACACACGGCGAAGTTGATTGGCATGTTGTGTTGTGGTTGGCTCTCGGCTCGGTTTGCGGCTCGCTCATTGGCGCGCGATTGTTGGCGACTTTGTCAAAACGCACACTGACCATTTCATTTATTGCAGTCCTCGTGATCGCGGGTGTCCGAATGTTTTTCAAAATTGATGCCTCGGGCGTCATGGTAATTAACGCACCGACTGCGGCTTGGCTCGTGTTCATCGGAGTCATTGTTGGCGCGCTTGCTGGAATGCTCGGAATCGGCGGCGGACTCATGACAGTTCCAATTCTGGTCGTGTTATTTCATGTGTCGCCCGCACTTGCCAAAGGCACGTCGCTCGCCGTTGTTATCCCAACCGCATTTACTGGAACACTTCAGAACTTAAGAAACAAGAATGCCGATTTGTCGGCAGCCGGAATCGTGAGTATCACTGGAATATTTTCTGCAATTGGCGGAAGCTGGCTCGCAACGCAAATGGACGATGTGTTGGCGAACTTTTTGTTTGCTGTGCTCTTGATTTTTATTGCTGCACGAATGCTGCTGCAGCTTCGAAAAATGAGTACTACGGCAACAGCCGAGGGCTCCGCGTAATTTATTGCAAGCGCGCAATAGTTTCGGAATGCAGGATTCCGTTACTACTGATCGATGAGTCAGCTCGCCAGTCGGCCACACCAAAACGATTAGTGATGGTGCCACCTGCTTCTTGCACGATGGGGTAGATGGCTGCGTTGTCGTAAGGCGCAAGACCTATTACGTCAACTGCAACATCTAATGCACCCTGCGCAACAAGCATGTGCTGCCAAAAATCTCCGAAGCCACGGGCGCGTAATGCATCAGTTTGCAGCTGTACCAACTTGGGGATGCCACCAACTGCTTGCCAACCTGCATTGGGTGTCGTGCTCACGTGAGCCTCGACAATGGTTTGCGTTTTCGATACATATATACGAGTGGCATCGCGACCAGTATTCGAGAAGAAGGCACCACCGCCGTTAGTTGCCCACCAACGAAACCCCATGGCCGGAGCAGAGACCACGCCCAACACGGGCACGCCGTTATGCACCAAGGCAATGAGTGTTGCCCACACCGGTACGCCACGCACAAAGTTGGTAGTGCCATCAATCGGGTCGATGACCCATTGGTACTCGGCATCGGCTGGCCCAGAAACCCCATACTCTTCGCCATAAATGCTGTAGTCAGGTCGCTCGGCTGTGAACACTTCAACTATTGCCCGCTCTGCTGCACGGTCGATTTCTGTGACCTCGCTGTTGTCGGCTTTGCGCGAGACACCGAATGATCGAGACGAAAAGCCCGCAAGACTTATCTGATCTGCAGCATCTGTTGCCCTGATTGCTAAGGCAAAATCGTCTTGCAGGTTCGGCATGATTAATCGTGACTTAATGCACGCAAAACTTGTGCAACTATGCCCTCTGCGTCAAGGCCCATTTGATGCAAGATCACATTGGGTTTGGCTGTTGGCACAAATGTTGTGGGCACACCGAGCACACGGACAACTGGGCGTTTATGTGTTGTTGATGTGATTTCATTGCTTGCATCGTTGATTGCGTTCTCGATGCTCATACCAATGCCGCCATCTCGAATTCCGTCTTCGGCGGTGATGACAATGTCGTGTTGCATTGCGTCGGCGATCATTGCGTGGTCAAGAGGGGCACAGGAGCGCACGTCCCACACCGTCACATCAATATTGCTGGCCTTGAGTGTCTCGGCAGCCTCGAGTGCAGCACCGACTATTTTGCCGATGGCCAAAATACACACGCGCTTGTTTGTGCCATCGACAAGTTTGCGTGCCTGTAGCCCTGAACCGATGTCGTTTTCATCGACATTGCGAGCCAAGCCCTTTGGGTATCGAATAGCAACCGGACCGGTGTCGGCAAGCGAAATGGCGTCGCTCAGCATCTGTTGCAAGTCTTGAGTGCTCGAAGGAGCAAGCACGCGCATGCCAGGAACTTTGGACAGCAGTGCCATGTCGTAAACACCGTGGTGGCTCGGGCCGTCATCACCCGTAATGCCGGCGCGATCGAGACAGAAGATGACTGGCAAGCGATGCATTGCAACGTCATAGACAACTTGGTCCCACGCACGATTCAAAAAGGTTGAGTACAACGCAACGACGGGGCGCATGCCACCCATAGCCATGCCTGCAGCCGCAGTGACTGCATGTTGTTCGGCGATGCCTACGTCGAAGAAACGATCTGGAAAATGTTCTTGAAACTGAATCAAGCCTGTTGGTCCAGGCATCGCAGCAGTGATTGCAACGATGCGTGCGTCTTGCTCAGCAAGTTTGATGATGGTGTCGGCAAACGCTTCGGTATAACCAGTGGGCACAGATTTTGGTGGACCATTGATGGGGTCAAATACTGGTGCGTCATGCAAATGCTTTTCGTCATCGTCTTCGGCGGGCGAGTAGCCGCGACCCTTTTCGGTGATCACGTGAATGACAACTGGACCCTCTTCGACGCGTTGCTCGGCCGCAGAAAATGCATGTTCCATTGCTTCAATGTCGTGACCATCAATTGGTCCGACATAACGCACACCGAGTGCTTCAAAAAAGGCTGGCGGTTGCAAATACTCTCGAACGCCTGCTTTGAACGCTTCCATCCCGCGCTCGGCCTGCGTGCCGATGAGAGGAAGATTTTTGAGGAATTTTTCAATCTTGCGTTGACGCCGCACATACACAGGATTGATGCGAATTTTGATAAGTGTCTTCGAGAGTGTTCCTGTTTTCCGCTCGCCGGGCGCACCTTGGGAAAGATTGGAAATTGTTGGTGCATAACTACGACCGTTGTCGTTGAGCACGATGATGACGCGCTTGCTTGAGTGGCCGAGATTATTGAGCGCCTCGTATGCCATGCCGCCCGTCATTGAGCCGTCACCGATGATGGCAACGATATGGTTTCGATCTGGTGTTTGACCCGCATCGCGAGCAACTGCAAGACCATATGCATAACTGAGCACGGTTGATGCGTGACTGTTTTCGATGAAGTCATGCGCGC